>DYOF01000030.1 GCA_020720665.1 Acetofilamentum sp.
AATCTATAATAATAACGACCAATATCCTGATACTAAGTTTATAAATGTAAAACAAAAAGATTAAAGTCGTTAGTAGGTATAAAATTAACTTTGATAAATATAAAACTTCATTTGGTATAAAATAATACTGTTTTATGTTAAAGTAAATCATTTTTTTTTCCTTTGTATAAAATTTAAAAAATGATTGAAGTTTGTGCCTTAGCTTCCGGAAGTAACGGAAATTGTTATTATATCGGAAATGATACCGGTGCTGTTTTAATTGATATCGGAATTTACTACAAAAAATTAATTGAAAGAATTAACGAAGCCGGTATTGATAAAAATAAAATTAAAGCCGCAATTATATCTCATGAACATACCGATCATGTTCAAGGTGCACGTACTACAAGCCATAAATTGGGTATTCCGGTTTATTACACAAAAAAAACCTATCATAAATGCTACGATAAAAATAAAGCTTTAAATTATAAATTTTTTGAAGCCGGAACATCTTTTAATATTGAAGATTTTAAAATTTATCCGTTTTCAAAACAACATGATGCAATCGATCCGTGCAGTTTCAGGATAGAAATTGAGAATAAAAATATCGGCGTAATGACTGACATTGGAACTGCAGATGAAGAATTAATAAAAGAATTTTCATTATGTAATACCGTTTTTTTAGAAGCTAATTATGATGATGAAATGTTAAAAACCGGTATGTATCCTTACCATTTAAAACAACGTGTTGGTTCCTCTGACGGCCATATGTCTAACATTCAAACAGTTAATCTTATTGAAAAACATGCCTCACCCGATTTAAATACAATATTTTTATCACATATATCTGCAGCTAATAATACCCATGAAATTGTGAAAAAAGAATTTGCCGGATTTAAAGGAAAATATGATATTAAACTTACATCTCGAAATGCAGTTTCTGAACTTCATACAATTATTTAACATTTGAATATTAATAAATTCAAATAATCTATCCTGCATAGTTCTCATATATAATCAATTAAAAAAATTATCTCAATTAAAATTATTTTTTTCATTAAATAATTTGTATTCTAAATTTATTTATCGTACATTTGTAATGTTTTTATATTTGTAATCATTACATTTATGTTTTCAGCTCAAAATATCGGAAAAAAAATATCAGAAGCAGGTATTAAACCTTCATTGCAAAGGATAAAAATCTATGAATTTTTACTTAAAAATAATATTCATCCTACTGTTGATTTTATTTATAATCAATTAGTTAATGACATTCCTACTCTGTCAAAAACAACAGTATATAATACATTGAAACTTTTTGAAAAACAAGGTTTAATCATAAACCTTATAATTGATGAAAATGAAATCAGATACGATGCAATGAAAAATATTCACGGACACTTTAAGTGTGACAAATGCGGTAAAATATATGATTTTGAATACAACCATATGCAACTTGAATTTTTGGGATTAAATCATTTTAACATATTAAAAACGGAATTAAATTTAAAAGGCACATGCCCTGAATGTAATCAATAAAAAAAATTATGAAAAGTATTAAAGGAACAAAAACCGAACAAAACCTGTTAAAAGCCTTCGCAGGGGAATCACAAGCTCGAATGCGTTATGATTATTTTGCGAAACAAGCTCGTAAAGAAGGCTTAGAACAAATTGCTTTTTTATTTGAAGAAACAGCTATAAATGAAAAAGCACATGCTAAACGATTTTTCAATTTTTTAGAAGGCGGAATGGTTGAAATAACAGCTGCATATCCGGCCGGAAAAATCGGTACTACACTTGAAAACTTGAAAGCCGCAGCAGAAGGAGAAAACGAAGAATGGACAGAATTATATCCGAAATTTGCGAAAATTGCTGAAGAAGAAGGCTTTAAAGACGTTGCAAATGCATTCAAATTAATTGCAAAAGTTGAAAAAGAACACGAAGAACGTTACAGAACTCTGTTTGAAAATTTAGAAAGCGGAAAAGTTTTTGAAAGAAATGATAAAATTTATTGGAAGTGCAGAAATTGCGGCTATGTTCATGAAGGAAAAAAAGCACCGAATGTATGTCCGGCTTGTGAACACCCCCAATCGTATTTTGAAATTAAGGACAGTAATTATTAAAATTAAACAAATTATAATTTATTAACATTTAAAAACTCTATAAAATGGAAGAAAAAAAAGGAATGCCCTTATTAGGCGATGATTTTCCGAAAATGACGGTTCAAACAACCCACGGAATGAAAAACTTACCGGATGATTATGACGGAAAATGGTTTGTATTATTCAGTCACCCGGCAGATTTTACACCGGTTTGCACCACTGAATTTGTAGCCTTTCAACAACGTTACGATAAATTCAGAGCATTAAATACCGAATTAATCGGTTTAAGTGTTGACCAAGTATTTGCTCATATTAAATGGGAAGAATGGATAAAAGATAATATGAATGTTGAAATTCAATTCCCGATTATTGCCGACACCGGTAAAGTTGCCGATATACTCGGATTAATACATCCCGGAAAGGGAACAAATACGGTAAGAGCTGTATTTATTGTTGATGCCAAAGGAAAAATCAGAATCATTTTTTATTACCCCCAAGAATTAGGTCGTAATATGGATGAAATCCTGAGATCCGTTGAAGGCATGCAAGTTTCTGATAAAAATAAAGTTGCAATGCCTGCAAATTGGCCGAATAACGAAATATTGAAAGATAGAGTAATCGTTCCGCCCGCAACAAGTAACGAAATGGTTAAAGACCGTTTGGCAAAAGCAAAAGCCGGCGAACACGAATGTTATGATTGGTGGTTATGCCATAAAGAATTAAAAAAATAATACATTTTAAAACCTGCTTCGGCAGGTTTTTTTATTTTTGCACTTATGATTAATACAAAAAAAATCATTTCAGATATTTTTAATATTAAAAACGAAGAGCAATTTAATAGAACTGCTTTAAAAATATTTGATTTTCAATATACCCGAAATTCGGTTTACAATGATTATATTAAACATCTAAAAATTAACAAAACACACATTAATCATTATTCGCAAATTCCGTTTCTGCCGATTGATTTTTTTAAAACACATCTAATTTTATCATCCGACAAACCGGTTCAAACTACTTTCAAAAGCAGCGGTACAACCGGTTTACAAACCTCATCTCATCATATTATAGATTTAAATGTTTACGAAAAAAGTTTTATAAAAACCTTTAATATTTATTACGGGAATCCTGAAAAATATACATTTTTAGCACTGCTCCCGTCCTATTCTGAGAGGAACGATTCATCATTAATTTATATGACGGAAAAATTAATGAAAATCAGCAATAAAAAAAATAACGGTTTTTATTTATATAACTACGAGGAATTATACCATAAATTGAACGAACTCGAACAAAAAAAAGAGAAAACATTACTCATAGGTGTCAGTTTTGCTTTATCAGACTTTTTTGAACTTTATAAAATTGAACTGACACATACTCAAATAATTGAAACAGGAGGAATGAAAGGCCGAAAAAAAGAAATTGTCCGAGAAGAATTGCATCAAATTATAAAAAAGGCAAGCAAAATAAAAGAGGTTCACTCTGAATACGGCATGACCGAATTATTATCACAAGCTTATGCAAAAAAAAGTAATCGCTATCAAACACCGCCTTGGATGAAAATATTAATCAGAGATACCAACGACCCGTTTAATAATCTTAAAGTCGGCACAAGCGGAGGAATTAATATTATTGATTTAGCAAATTTTTATTCCTGCTCATTTATTGAAACAAAAGATTTAGGTAAATTAAACCCCGACGGTACGTTTGAAATTTCAGGCAGATTCGACAATTCAGATATCAGAGGTTGTAATTTAATGGTTATTTAAATCAATATTTTTTATATTTGTAAAACAAAATAATAAACTTATCATACATGACATACGAAAATATTTTAACAGAAATTAAAAGCGGAATTTTGCACATAACTTTAAACCGCCCTCAACAATTAAATGCTTTGAATAAAGCTGTTTTTTCAGAATTAGAACATATTTTCTTGAATATAGGAACGAAAAACGAAGTTAAAGGAATTATTATTACAGGTTCAGGAGACAAAGCCTTTGCTGCAGGTGCCGATATTAAAGAATTTGCTCATTTTAACTCAGACGAAGGAAAAACACTTTCGGCAAACGGTCAGCGAATTTTTAAACTGATTGAAACTTCTCCTAAACCGGTTTTAGCCGCCGTAAACGGGTTTGCCCTCGGAGGAGGATTGGAATTAGCAATGGCTTGCCACATCAGAACAGCATCAGAAAATGCCCGATTCGGTCAACCCGAAGTCAGTTTGGGTGTTACACCGGGCTACGCCGGAACTCAAAGGCTTACACAATTAATCGGTAAAGGAAAAGCTACCGAATTGCTGATGACCGGAGCAATGATTAAAGCAGATGAAGCTTTAAACAGAGGATTAGTTAATTATGTGTTCCCTCAAAATGTTTTAATTGAAAAAACAGAACAATTACTTTTAACAATTATGAACCAATCACCGGTTGCTGTTGCAGGAGTTATTAAATGTATTGATGCATTTTATACAGACGGTGTTGACGGGTTTAAAACCGAAATTGAAGAATTCGGGAAATGTTTTAACACAGAAGACTTTAAAGAAGGTACAGATGCATTTATGAATAAAAGAAAAGCAAATTTTAGCGGGAAATAAAATTTCATCCTCTATAATCATATATTCATCAAAAATTTATAAGCATTCATCAATAGTCATAAAAATCATGATGCCTTTGTCATATTTTAACTTAAATTTGCATCAACAACAAACTTCTATTATATTTCATAAATATCATTAAAAACTACCATAACTTACGATGATAAAAAAAGGGGTACAAAATTTTGTATCTCTTTTTTTTTGTTAAAGATGTTTTTACTTTTGCCGGAAAAAATGCCTGTATTCCTATTTAATGAAATCATTTTCGGTCCTGTTAAAAGCAGGAGACTGGGAGTTTCTCTCGGAATTAACTTACTTCCCTTAGATTATAAATATTGTAATTTTGACTGTATCTATTGCGAATGCGGAAGAACATTTAAAGATAAATTTACCGGTAAAAAATTTCATGACCGGTATGAGGTAAAAAAAAGGCTGGAAGAAGTTTTAATAAAAATGAAAAATGAAAATCAGCCTCCTGATGTTATAACCTTTGCAGGTAACGGTGAACCGACAACACACCCCGATTTTGCAAACATTATTGATGATACAATAGAAATAAGAAATAAATACTTCCCGAATTCCCGAATTGCAGTTTTATCAAATGCTACATTAATTCAACAAAAATCAATATTTGACGCTTTAAATAAAATTGACGATAATATTCTGAAATTAGATTCGGCTTATGATGAAACCATTAAGTTGCTGAATAACCCGCCTAAAAATTTTTCAGTAAACAAACTTGTTTCTAATTTGAAAAAATTTAAAGGTAATTTGAAAATTCAAACCATGTTTCTTACCGGAACCTATAAAGAAAAACCCGCCGACAACACAAGCAATACAGAAATTGAAGCATGGATTAAACTACTGAAAGAGATTAAACCTCAACAAGTAATGATTTATACGATTGACAGAGATACACCATCTGAAGGATTAAAAAAAGTAACACCTGCAAAATTATATGAAATAGCCGAAAAAGTAAAAAATGAAGGATTTGATGTGCATGTTTCTTTATAAAACAAATATTCAATAAATTACTTTTTAGAATTTGCTAAATAAAATACTTTCAATAAAAATAATTTGAAAAGTTTAGCTATTTTAGTATTAAAAACTCATAAGTTGAGAAAAACTATACTCTTTAAAAACAGAAAACGTGAAAAGTTTGAAATTCAGATATTTACTCTTTTATATTTTCCTTAGTTTTGAAATTTATTCACAAAGCTATACCGTTTATCCGGTTGCGCCCAAAGTAAATCAAGCGGATACATTTTTCGGAGAAATTGTTGACGACCGCTACCGAACACTTGAAACTCAAAACGAAGAAACAAGAAAATGGATTATTTCGCAAGAAAAACTATTGACCCAATATAAAAAAAAAGAACTCAAACTCTTTTCATCAATTTACAATTATTTGTATTCCTATAATTATTCGAATTACAAGCCTTTAATAAAAAAAGGAAAAAATTTTTATTTCTTCAAATATCAAGATTTTTACTCAAGTCCTTCTCTGTACAGACAAGCCACATATCTCGGAAATTCTTCGCTTATTATTAATCCTCAGCAATTTGCAACAGAAAATGAAATATTAAATATCACAAATTTTGAAGTTTCTTCAAATGAAAACTATTTAGCATTTGCATTATCCGAATCCGGCAAAGATTGGCGTACAATAAAAATACGAGATAATGAAAAAGCCAAATTTTTAGACGATGAAATTCAATGGGTAAAATACAGCAACATAAAATGGTTCAAAGACAATTTCTTTTATTGGAAATACGACAAACCCAAAGAAGGTTACGAATTACTCGAAAAAGTTAAAAACCAAAAACTTTTCTGTCATAAAATAAATACTCCCCAAGAAAATGATACTTGTATTTTTGAAATTCCTGAAAAAGAGCTTTCTCATTCCGAATTTGAACTTACCTCCGATGAGAAATATCTGATTTTATATACATTTAAAAGAAACGAAAGACTTTGGGAAAAAACAATTTTATATAAGAATTTAGAAACAAACAGTCAATTTGAAACACTGCTGTCCTACCCCGACAAAAAAACAGAATATTCAATTATTGATAATATCGACAATAAATTTTATATACTCACAAATTATCATTCAAAAAATTATAAAATAATTTCTTACGATGTAAATACAAAAGATACGACTGAAATAATCAGTGAAAATGATTATCTTTTAGAACAAGCCGGCATTATTGCACATAAAATAATTGCTGTTTATTATAAAGACGGCAAATTCAAATTAAATATTTTTGATTTAAAAGGAAACAATCTTTTTGAAAAAAGTTTTAATACAGGCTATCAATTAAGCGGTTTTCAGGGGAATAACAACGACACGGAAACGACATTCTTTGTAAGTTCTTTTTATTTTCCTGCAGATGTTTATAAATTAAACTTGATTGAGCTTTCAACGAAACTGCTTTCAGAAAAACAAATTACTTACAATTACGATAATTTTGAAACACAGTTTATTAAATACCCGTCAAAAGACGGAACACTAATTCCGATGTATTTGACCTATAAAACCGGCACCGATTTACAATCGGGAAATAATCCGGTATTATTGTTCGGATACGGCGGTTTTGGTCTTTCATTATATCCGCACTATGACGCCGGCTATTTAATGTTTATAAACAGCGGCGGAATTTTGGCTGCACCGCAAATCAGAGGGGGTGGCGAATTAGGTTCAGAATGGCATGATGCCGGACGAAAACTTAACAAACAAAACACCTTCGACGACTTTATTTCCGCAGCAGAATATTTGATACATACGAATGTTACAAATCCGAATAAAATAGCCATAAACGGCGGCTCTACCGGCGGATTATCAGTCGGTGCTTGCTTAACTCAAAGACCCGATTTATTTAAAACAGCTGTAATTGAAATGGGGGTACTTGATATGCTCAGATATGACAAATACGGCATTGCCTATATCCATCATCAAGAATACGGCTCGGTTTCCGATTCTGTTGAGTTCTTCAATTTGCTTAAATATTCTCCTTTGCATAATATTAAGGTCGGCACAAAATACCCTGCAACCCTTGTAATAACTGCCGAGAATGATGACAGAGTGCAACCGTTCCATTCTTATAAATTTATAGCCAAACTTCAAGAATTATCAATAACAACAAATCCTTATTTATTATACCTTCAAAAAAAATCAGGGCATTACGGACCCTCAACTTTAGAAGGAAAATTAAATGTTAGTGCTTTTAAATACAGTTTTATTTTTTCTCAATTAAAAATGAAGCTACAAAAATTATAGATTTTTGTAAAAATTAAGAAACCCGCAATATTCTTACGGGTTTCGGCGAGCACTTTTTATAACAAATACATGTTTTAAAAAGAATATCCTAATTTTACATCGAATTTTATACCTGTGTACAATTTTTCATAATATTGATCATCTGCATTATATGAACTATAAACATATTCTTTTTTTGAATTTAATATATTTTCGATTTTTAACCCGGCATTGAAACGTTTCTTTTTACCAAATTTTTTTCCTGCATTCAAATTCAAACTATGAAAAGGCTTTGAATAAACATCCGGCTGATTTCCTATTCCTACGATATAAAGTGCTTTGCCTTGCACATTATAATATAAACCGATTTCCAAATCTTTTAAAAAACCGATTTGCCCGCCGTTATAAGCTAAACCGGCATTTATAATATGAGGCGACATACCCGACATATCTCTGTATTCACTGATAGTTTGCCCCTCTCTGGCATTCCTGACCCTTGAATTATATTCGATATCTGTCATTTTAATATCCGAATTAACAAAGGTATAATTTCCGATTAACATAAGATTTTTCATTGACGGCATAATCAAATCTAAATTTTTACGAATTTCAAATTCAACGCCGTACAAACTGCCTTCACCGACATTTCTGGCTTGAATTGAAGGTTTTTGTCCTGTTACCGACTGAATCATCTCTATCGGCTTATCAAATTGTTTATAAAACGTACTTACAGAAATCATTTGTCCGCCGGTTTCAAATAGTTCCCAGCGTAGGTCAAAATTTTGAATTTTTGTACTTTGCAAATTCCCGTCCCAAATAATTTCGCCTTCAGACTCAATAGGAGCTAAACTTCCTAAAAAAGTAATCCCGCTGATGGGGTCATAAATCGTTATGTATGACAACTCTTTCATTGACGGGCGAGCGATTGTATTTGAATATGAAAAACGTAAATTTTGTTTTTCGCCTATGCCGTAAACCAAATTTAATGACGGGAAAAAATTAATATCATCTAATACCTTTTCATTATTCAAAATATTAATGTTTTCTTGGTCTTGCCCGGTAAAATATTGAATATAACTTTCATACCTCAGCCCAAAAATTGATTTTAATTTTTTAAGCAATACAATTTCAAGCGAAGCATATGTGGCTTTATAATCCACAATTGCATTATAAACTTTTGATTCATCAGCCAAATTATTAAACATTGTTCCTTCTCTTCCGTCTCCGTTAACAGGCCATAAATTCTCTTCAAAAAATAGCTCATCGGGATTTCCGGTTAAATTAATGTTTTGCGGATTAATTTGAAAGCCTAAAATGGAATAATTTCTGTTTTTATTGGTATAAGCTGCACCAAATTTTAATTTCGCATTTTCAGAATTGAAATCGAATTTTTTAGTGATGTTAATAATTCCGGAAATATTTCGTTCATCTAAAAATCTCCAGTTTCTTTCAGGGAAACCGGACTCCGGACTTATAACAATGTCTCCTCCGGGCTGAAAAGCGTATCTGGTAAATCGAATATCAGGATCCGTAATTTTTGAAACAGTAGGAGAATATTTCCACTCAATAATCCAATTTCCGCCGGCAAAATTGTGTTTTCCGTCAATTAAAGCATTCGATAACGAACGGCTGCTGTAGCTTAATCCATGCTGAAAGGCACTAATCGTTGTTCCTAAATCACTTGCTTCATAATCAAAAATACCGGCTTTCGATTCACCGTTTTGAAGATGTAATAAGTAAATTCTGAATTTTGAATTTTTGGTTTTAAGAGCAATACCCCCAAGCCCGTTAATAAACACATTATCTTCACTAAAGTTCCCGGTTCTTATATCTCTTCTTTCTAAGTCAGTTTCGGAACGGTCTGCATTTAAACCGTATCTGCCGTATTCTGTATTTTCATATAATTTAGTGTCACTTTTATATGAAAAGGCAAAGTTATAACCGATTGTAAATTTCTTAAACGGATGCTGATTTCCGTATGAGATTCCTATACCGTAATCCATAAAACTTTTTCCTTTCACGGCAGACATTGTAGGATTGAATTTTTTAAGAATTTCACTATATCGCACCCCTTGGTCTCCGGTGGGGTTTAAAAAAACATCGGCATAATTCGGAATATTATTTGTTGCAGGAATTTCCCTCGTGCCGTCGTCAAAACCAAGCCAATCGGTTTTTCCGCCTTCGTAAGTTAAATAATTATTGTTAAAATGAGAATTCGGGTTATATGCAGCTCCGATAGATATATTTCCTTCTTTATCTTCCGGAAAATCTTTTATTTCGATATCAATAATACCACCTGTAAAATCGGCGGGTAAATCGGCACTGAAAGATTTATAAACAATGAGATTATTTAATATGTTGGTCGGGAAAATATCCATTTGAATGGTGTTTTTGTCAGGGTCCAAACCCGGAATATCTAAACCGTTAAGCATCGTTTTAGAATATCTGTCGCCCAATCCTCTAACAAATACGTATTTACCGCCTTCAACCGAAACTCCGGTTACGCGTTTCATTGAAGCTGCGGCATCAGAGTCGCCGATTTTTTTTAAACTGCTTGAAGAAATACCGTCAATTAAATAGGTCGATTTCATTTTCACAGTGTAAAGTGCTGCATCCGTATTTCGTATTTCACTCGCACTTACAACCACTTCGTCTATCACATTAAATTTTTCTTTTAAACGTATATTTTCTAAAACGAATATTTCTCCCGTTTTCACTTGAATATCATTAATCATCATTGTTTCAGAAGATACATATGATATTTTCAATGTATAAATACCGGAATCAATTGAAATACTGAAAACTCCTTCAAAATCAGTAACAGCAACTGTTTCTGTACCTTCAACTTCAATTACGGCTCCAAATATAGTTTCACCGGTTGAATTATCATAAACTTTTCCTCTTATTGCACTTTCCTGTGCAAATGAGTTATTAAATGTAGTAAATATTAAAACAAATAAGATTGTTATTTTTATTGCTCGCATAATAAAAATTAAATTAATTAAAAATAACTCGCAGGCTTCAAAAAAAGCCTACGAGTTTTATAAAATGAATTCTTAGGGTTTAGTAAAATTAAAATTCACCTGAAACTTTTGCCCAAGACCAAGTATTAAATTCTGTTAAATCAGCACCTGCATTTGTAGGAGCATCAACAGCTGTTGCAAAAGCATCAAAGCCGTTTAAGAAATAAGTTGCAACGGGTAATGTAGCCGGAGCAATTTCTAAATGTGCAAAAACACAATTGGTATAAGTAGGCATGGTATGAAAAGTTCTGACATTATTTAAGTCATAAAAATAAACCGAGTTCATATTAACATTTGTACCGTTATCATTATCACAAAGATCGGCACCGCAATCAAGAACTTTTATGGTTCCGTTTTGAATGGTATGATTTAAATCATCTATTCGAGAAGAACCTTCGGGTCCGTCTAATTCAAAACAAGAGTTAACGGGATTGATAACAACAAAATTATCTAAAGTACCTCTCCAAGACATATCAGTGTCAACTGCATCATCACCTGCATTCCAAATAACGGCATTTGATACATTAACAGCTCCGCCGAACCATTCTATTCCGTCATCTTGGTTACCGATTACTTCAACATGGTTAATTGTTGTTCCTGAACCTACGGCACCGAGAGTTAAACCGTTAATTTCATTTCCTTCACCGAGTAAAGAACCACCGTGTCGAATGGAAACGTATGTTATTGAACCTGAATTATCGGCATCATCTGTTCCGCCGAATAATCCGTTAGAATCGGTTTCCGGAATACCCTCAATTCTTGCTTCAACAACATCACCGCTGAATGAACCTCTGGCTTTTCCCAAAATAATTAAACCGCCCCAAAGTCCGTTATCGGTAGGTAATAAGTTAGGACTTGCAATTTGTCCCGGAACAATTTCATCAGCAACTGATGTGAAAATAATCGGTGAAGCGGCAGTTCCGTTTGCCATTAATTTTGCTCCTCTTGCTATTATCAAAGCGGTTGCGTTAACATCAGTACCTACTTGTCCTTTTACGACAACACCCGGCTCAATAGTTAAAGTTACACCGTTTAAAACAGCAATTCTGCCTTCAAGAATATAAATTTTACCGGATTCCCAAGTCGTATTTACAGTAATGTTGCTTGACACAGAAAAAGTAGTTTTTTCTTCTACTATTGAAATAACGGCAGTTGATGTAGTAATTTGACCTTCTGCATCAGTAACTGAAAGAACAACAGAACCGGCTCCGATTTCATTTCCGCCGATGAATGTAACTTCAACTTTACCTGAAGTTGCTGCATTTGTACCGTTTAAACTTACTGATGCAGTTCCTTTTACTGCTGTTACAGTTGCACTTTTAAAACCAGCTTCGGCAGTGAAATCAAAAGATAAAACAGCACTTTCTCCTTGTAAAACTTCCGTCATCGAGGGAGCAGTTACAACAGGATAAGTATAGGTTACTTCCTTTTTACATGCTGATATTGATACCACTACGGCAACAAAAAGAAGTAAAACAATTTTAAAATAATTTTTTTTCATTTTTTTTATGTTTAATTTTTTGGATTAATAAATACCCCGCAAAAGTATTTTTAATCATCCGAAATTCTGTTAATAAAAAATGAAGAAAATGTTAATTAATTATTAGTTTAATGTTAAGCCTGTGTTAATTAAAATACATCAAAAATTCTTCTTATTTTTTTATTTTAACTTTGTGCCTCTAATAATTAAATGAAAAATGAAAACTACCGATTACACAATTTTAATTGTTGATGATGAACCTGATATATTAGAAATATTAAATTACAATATCAGCAAAGCCGGATATAAGGTTTATACAGCCGAAAACGGCGAAAAAGCCTTAGAACAAGTTCCTAAAATATTGCCCGATTTAATTATTCTTGATATTATGATGCCTATTTATGACGGTTTTCAAACATGTATAGAAATAAGAAAAATGCCCGGTCAGCAGCAAACGATAATTATGTTTTTAACCGCAAGAAATGACGACTATTCTCAAATTATCGGGTTTGATGCCGGAGGAGATGATTTTATTACAAAACCTGTGAATCCGAAAGTTTTACTGTCAAGGATTAAAGCCTTATTAAAACGAAGAAAACAAATAATAAAAAATGAAAACGAAATTATAACTATCGGAGAATATACCATTAATAAAAAAGAGTATCAAATTTTGCATAAGGGACAAGAAATACTTCTCCCCAAAAAACAATTTGAAATACTAAATTTATTAGTTTCAGAACCTAATCACGTATTTTCAAGAGATGAAATATTTGAAAAAATATGGGGAAATGATGTTATTGTAGGTTCAAGAACTATTGATGTTCATATCAGAAAAATAAGAGAAATTACCGGTATTGAAAACATCAGAACAATGAAAGGAATAGGATATAAATTTGAAATATAAATTACTGTGTGATCTATGAAATTTTACTTTTTAAAAACAACACATCCGATTAAGATTTCGATAGTAATTTCATTAATTATTTCAATTTTAAGCACTACATTTCTGTATTTCTTATTTAATTTTTACAAACAAATAAATATCGGTTTATTTTATTATTTAATAATTTATTCTTTTATATTTCTTGTTTCTTTCTTGATATTCAGCTATATACTTAAATATTTTATTTACAATAAAATCAGGTTAATTTATAAAACAATCAGGAATTTAAAAGTCCAAAAATTCAATAAACCGGATATTAACTTAAACACAGATTTTATTAAAAAAGTAAATATCGAAGTTAAGGAATGGAGTATGGAAAACCGTAAAGAAATTTCAATACTTAAAGAACGAGAGAATTACAGACGAGAATACATCGGAAATATTTCTCACGAATTAAAAAACCCGATTTTCAATATTCAAGGTTACCTCTATTCTTTATCGAACGGAGCGATAAACGAGCCCGAAACAGCAAAAAAATATCTTAAACGTGCCGATAAAAACATCGAAAGAATTATTAATATTTTGGAAGATTTAGACACCATTTCACAATTAGAAATTACAGATTTAAAACCCAACTTTAAGCCCTTTAACATCATACATTTATTCAACGAAGTTATTGACTTGTTTGAAGATACAGCTAAGAAAAAACAAATAACTATATATTTCCGCGAAAATTATTCAGGAAAAATTTGTGTGTCGGGTGATGCTTCCAGAATAAAGCAAGTGCTCATTAACCTCATCGAAAATGCTATAAAATACAGTTTCGAAAAAGCCCAAATTAAAATCAGTATTTTCGATATGGATAAATACTATTTAATTGAAATTACCGATGACGGACCGGGAATTGCAGAAAAAGACCTTCCGCGAATTTTTGAACGCTTTTACAGAACCGATAAAGCCCGTTCAAGAGACCAAGGCGGCACAGGATTAGGACTCGCAATTGTAAAACATATCATTGAAGCTCATAATCAAACCATTAACGTCAGAAGCAGACTCGGCGTAGGCAGCACATTCGGATTCACCTTATCAAAATGTTCAGTTTAATTTCCCTTTTTTTAAAACTAAATATATTTTACCGAAAACATGCAATCTTTGTTGTAAATATTTATTTTAAATTATCATTTTAAAAAAAATATCTATATTTGATAAAATTTTAAGCGAAAAAATGTACAAAATTATTATATCCTTTGCCTTTCTGTTTCTCTTGTTTACCGGCTGCAACATAACTCAAGAATATACCTTTAATAAAGATTTCTCAGGAAAATCAGACTTAGAAATTGATTTATCGGCATTTATAAGTTTTATGGGAAGCATGGATTCCTTAAACCAAAATAATACTTTAGACAGTTTAAGTTATACATTTGAAAAAGTTGCGGCAGAATATGAAAACTTAGGGGCAAAAAACATCAGTTACGGGTGGAAAAACAACCAAACGATGCTATATTTAACTTATGAATTTTCTGATATTGACCTTCTAAATAAAGTATTAGCTGCTGAAACCGGTGAATTATTAGGCGGAAATTTTATGGGAAATAAACCCGAAAAAGTTAAATTTATAAAAGAAGGAAAAAACAAAATCACATACAATGCTCCGAAAGTTACAAACGACACTCTCTTAAAAAATGATGACCTTGCCGCAATGAAGGAATATTACAATTACACATTAAAATTTAACTTTGCATCTCCGATTAAAAAAATTGATAACAAAAATGCCGAATTGAGTTCTGACAAAAAAAGCCTAAAATATTCAGGCAGCTTGTTTGATATTTTTGCATCGGGTTATTCTACAGATTTTAAACTAAAATTAAAACATTAATTCACATAAATTTTTAGACACATGAAAAGAATAAACTATTATTTATTATCCGCCGTATTCGTTATTTTAATTTCCGGATGTAAAAGTGAAGAAGAAAAACAAAAAGAAGCTGCCGAAAATTTAATTGAAAATTTGATTGAAAATGTTACCGACCAAAACATTGATATCAACGTTGATAAGGCAAAGGAATCATCAGAAATAACAATTAACGGCGAAAACGGTGAAAGTGTAACCGTAACAAATAATGAAAAAACAATACCTAAAAACTTTCCTGATGATGTATATTTGGTTAAAGGAAACATCGAAACAGCCGGAAGCATCAATTCTCAAGAAGGTGAACTCATAACTATCAGCATTTTCGCCTCCGAATCATTTAACACATTAGTTAGCGATATTAAGAAACAGATGGAGGCTAAAGCGTGGAAAAGTACTATGAATATGACAACAGGAACAGAATCGGTTCAAATATTCACAAAAAATAAAAACTCGGCAACCATTACAATTGCTAACGAAGATAAAGTAACGGTAAACTATTTAGTAAGCGTTTCAAAAAAATAAACTGAATAATAAAATTAAGCTGAACTAAACACTTTTTATGTAATTATTTAACAAACGAATTAATACTTAAAATATGCTTAAACATATCGTTTTTATTAAATTAAAAAGTGCTGACGAAAATGAACGAACAAACAGTTTAAATCAACTGAAAGATGCTTTATCTGCACTACCTGCTGTTATACCTGTAATTCAAAAATACGACATCGGTATTAATATTTCCGATTCTGCATCTGCATCAGATTTAGCAATTGTCAGTGAATTTAATTCTATTGATGACTTAAAAAATTATCTTTCTAATCCGGAACACTTAAAAATACTCGATTTAATCAGTAGTTTAAAAGGCAGAACAGCCGTAGTTGACTTTGAAATGTAAAGATAAGAAACAACTCTGACTGCTCATCCAAATGTATGTAATAAAAAAGAGGCTGAATAAATAATAGCCTCTTTTTTAATTATTAAACCAAAAAATAAGCAACACAGATTAAAATTATCATTAAAAAATTCACCTCCGAATTTCAATATTTTAAATAAATATGCTTCTCTCAAACTTGCATAAACATTTAATCGAAGCCGGCTGCGACGAAGCAGGAAGAGGGTGTTTAGCCGGTCCTGTGTATGCAGCAGCGGTAATATTACCCGCTGATTATAAAAATAAATTGTTAAACGATTCAAAAAAACTGTCAGAAAAAAAAAGATACATCCTGAGAGAACAAATTATTAAAGATTCCATAGATTGGGCTGTTGCATCAATTGATAACCTCGAAATTGATAAAATCAATATATTAAATGCATCCCTTAAAGCAATGCACAAAGCTATTGAGCAACTTAATAATACTCCCGAACATATTTTGGTTGACGGGAATCGTTTTCACCCGTATCCAAATATACCCCACACCTGTATTATTAAAGGAGACGGAAAATATTTATCGATTGCGGCAGCATCTGTGCTTGCAAAAACATTCCGAGACGACTACATGAATGAAATGCATATAAAATATCCTGAATATGACTGGATTAACAACAAAGGGTATCCGACAAAAAAACACCGACAAGGAATTTTAACACACGGAATTACTGAAATTCACAGAAAATCATTTCAATTATTACCCGATTCATTCAAATTAAATTTAAAATAATTTTCAGGTATTCATTAATTTATTTATTGAATTATTACAAGATTTTCAAAAAAAGAGTTCCTTTGTAATATTATTAATAAACCAATCAATCCATGAAAATTCTTCTTTTTATTTCTTTTGCCATCTTATCTTTTTCAGGTTCTTTCTGTTCTCATAAATTTGAAATCATTGAAGCCTCATCACAAAAATGGTACGGTGGAGCAAGAAATTCCGGTTACGGAACGAAATATGAACTAACAATAATCCCGAAAGCCGATTCAGAAGTTTTAAAATTTGATAAACTATGGATAGGCAGTGAATATTTTCCCGTTTCATGTTTTCAAAAAGGAAAACGTATTAAAAACGATACATTCGGTTACGGCGATACAATAAGCATTCAAATAAATAAGCACAATAATCCAAAATCTATCCCAATTATTGAAAAAGACAGTATTTCTAAAGAAAACACCAAAGCACCTTTTAAGTTCAAAGGAGAAGCACTCCTTTCTTATACTTATAAATCAAAACGTAAATATGTTAAAATTGAAAAATTTACAGAAAAAGAACCTTTACAATATCCATAAAAATTAATTAAACAACAAAAAAATGAGTAATAGAGCATTATTAATGATTCTTGACGGTTGGGGAATCGGTGATAAATCAAAAGCCGATGTCATCAGTCAAGGCGAAACACCCTATATCGACTATTTATTTAAAACTTACCCAAATTCTCAACTTTTAACAGACGGTGAAAATGTCGGTTTACCGGACGGACAAATGGGAAACTCCGAAGTCGGTCATCTCAATATCGGAGCAGGAAGAATTGTATATCAAGACTTGGTAAAAATAAATAAAGCGGTTAAAGATAATTCAATCTCCGAAAATCCTGTTTTGAAAGAAGCGTTTCAATACGCAAAAAAAAATAAGAAAGCCTTACATTTTATAGGTTTAGTTTCTGACGGCGGTGTTCACTCATCCCAAGAACATTTACACAAATTATGTGATATAAGCAAAGACTATAGCTTAGAAAATGTTTTTATCCATGCCGTAACCGACGGCAGAGATACCGACCCTAAAAGCGGGAAAACATTCATACATAACCTTGAAACACATTTAAAAACTTCAAACGGTAAAATTGCAAGCCTCATCGGAAGATATTACACCATGGACAGAGACAAACGATGGGAACGAATTAAAAAAGGCTATGATTTAATGACTGCCGGAATAGGAAAACCCGCAAAAAATGCTGTTCAGGCGGTGCAAGAATCGTATGATAAAGGCGTTACCGATGAATTTATTGAACCCCTTGTATTCACTGATGAACAAAACAAACCCATAGGAATTATCCGAAACGATGATGTCGTAATATGTTTTAATTTCAGAACCGACCGTTTAAGGCAAATTACCACCGTTCTCACCCAAAAAGATATGCCCGAAAACGGCATGCAGACAATTAATTTGCAATATTATACAATGACACGCTACGATGAAAATTTTAAAAATATCCATGTAATTTACGATAAAGATAATCTTAAAAATACACTCGGAGAATTAGTAGCAAAAGCCGGAAAAAAACAACTCAGAATTGCTGAAACCGAAAAATTTGCTCATGTAACATTTTTCTTTTCCGGCGGACAAGATACCGAATTTAAAAACGAAAAACGAATTTTAATACCTTCGCCTAAAGTCGCCACCTACGATTTGCAACCCGAAATGAGTGCATACATAGTTGCCGATGCGCTTGTAAATGAATTAAGTAAAAAAGAACACGATTTTATTTGTTTAAATTTTGCAAACGGTGACATGGTTGGGCACACAGGAATTTACGATGCTATTTTGAAAGCCGTTAAAGCCGTTGACGAAAATGTAAAAAATGTCGTTGAAACAGCTATTGCAAATGATTATACGGTTTTAATTATAGCCGATCACGGAAATGCCGATTACGCAGTAAATCCCGACGGTTCTCCGAATACGGCTCATTCTTTAAATCCGGTTCCCTGCATTTTAATAAATAGTGATTTCAAAAAAATTAAAAACGGAATTTTAGCTGATGTGGCTCCCACCCTTTTAAAAATAATGGAAATGGAAATACCGACAGAAATGACCGGAAATATTTTAGTATAGAAAAATAAGCTATGTTTCAAATTGAGAATGCCATAATTTCAGATGAAATCATTGAAAAAAAATTTGTATGTAACCTGAAAGCATGTAAAGGGGCTTGCTGTGTTGAAGGCGATTCCGGAGCACCTTTAGAACAAAATGAAATTGAAAAAATTGAAGAATTTTATCCGTTAATTAAAAAATTTTTAAGACCCGAAGGCATACAAGCCATAGAACAAAACGGATTTTATTATATTGACAAAGAGCATGATAAAGTAACAACCCTTATCAACAACAAAGAATGTGCATACACTGTTTTTGATGCTGACGGAATTGTCGGATGCGGCATCGAAAAAGCTTATCAAGAAGGAAAAATCAATTTAAGGAAACCCTTATCTTGTTGGTTATATCCAATCAGAATTAGGGAAATCAAAGATATTCAAGCCGTTAACTACGACGAGTGGGATATTTGTAAATCCGCTGTTTTATTCGGTGAAAAACATCAAATAAAAGTTTTTGAATTTCTGAAAGAACCTTTAATTTTTAAATTCGGTGAAGAATGGTACAAGCAACTTGAAGATTTATCGAAAATTTATTCAAAAAAATAGTACCTTTGAATTATAAACATATTTATTAATCCAAACAAACATATAAAATGAAAAATATAAAACAATACATCGAATCAAACAAAGATCGTTTTTTAGAAGAATTATTCGGTTTATTAAGAATTCCGTCAATCAGTTCAGAAACAGCTCACAAAGAAGATATGTATAAAGCTGCCGAATACTGGAAACAATCAATTTTAAATGCCGGTGCCGATAAAGCTCAAATTATGGAAACTGACGGAAACCCGGTTACATTCGGCGAAAAAATTATTGACCCGAAATTACCTACGGTTTTAGTATATGCACACATGGACGTAATGCCGGTTGACCCGATAGATTTATGGAAAAGCCCGCCCTTCGAACCCGAAATCAGAGAAGGAAAAATATATGCCCGAGGTGCCGATGACGATAAAGGACAAGGTTTTATGCACGCCAAAGCATTTGAATATATGGTTAAAACCAATCAATTACCGTGTAATGTAAAATTTATTATTGAAGGCGAAGAAGAAATCGGCTCACCCAATCTTCGAAAATTTATGGAAGCCCATAAAGACTTACTAAAAGCCGATGTTATTTTAGTTTCCGATACAGGAATGATTGCTCCGGACATACCATCAATTACAACAGGTTTAAGAGGTTTAAGCTATATGGAAGTAGAACTTACCGGACCGAATAAAGATTTACACTCCGGCTTATTCGGCGGTGCAGTAGCCAATCCTGCAAATGTATTAACCAAACTATTAGCAAGTTTAACAGATGATGACGGCAAAATTACCGTCAAAGGGTTTTATGATGATGTAATAGATGTAAGCATAGAAGAACGAACCGAAATGGCAAAAGCCCCCTTCAATGAAAGCGAATATAAAAAAGCCCTTGATGTGGACGAACTATGCGGTGAAAAAGGATATTCTACAAATGAACGAACCGGTATCAGACCCTCACTTGACATCAACGGAATATGGGGCGGCTATACCGGCGAAGGTGCCAAAACAGTTATTCCCTCTAAAGCATACGCAAAGATTTCCATGCGATTAGTACCCAATCAAAACAATGTAAAAATAAGCCGATTATTTGAAGAACATTTTAAAGCCATCGCACCCAATACCGTAAAAGTTAAAGTAACGGCACTACACGGAGGACAAGGCTATGTTTCTCCCATTGATATACCCGCTTATCAAGCTGCCGAAAAAGCATATACCGATGTGTTCGGAAAAAAACCTGTTCCGGTAAGAAGCGGCGGCAGCATTCCTATTATTTCAACCTTTGAAAATGTTTTAGGCATCAAATCTATTTTAATGGGTTTCGGATTAGAAAGCAATGCAATACATTCGCCCAATGAAAACAATCCTTTAGAAATGTTCTATAAAGGGATTGAAACTATCCCGCTATTTTATAAATACTATACCGAATTAATGAAAAAATAGATATTAAATTTTAAAAAAAGCTGTCAAAAAACGACAGCTTTTTTTCAATAAATACACTCCCGAGTTTCGCAATTTCAAAAAAAGCTCTGAAACTGTT
>DYOF01000031.1 GCA_020720665.1 Acetofilamentum sp.
TAATAATTTGTAATTGTAATATTGTGTATTTTTAAATTTTAACAGCAGAGCAAGTTTAAGGTTTTTTTTCACAACTTAGTTAACCCCTATTTTTCATAAAATAAGATAAATTACTGATTAATATTGTGTTACTTTATGCTTACCTTATGCTGCTTTGTGATACTATTTTTTTTACAAAGTTAAACAAATTTTTACACACAGTTTCACGAAGTTTGTGAATAATAAAAGTTTTTTAGGTACAGCTTTTGTATTCAATAATTATAACGAATGCAATTACAACTATTGAAATGAATAAACGTGTATTTTTATTTATGGTTATATTTATTCCTGTTATTTCTTTTTCGCAGGGAATTATTAATAACGGTGCTAAAATTTTTATTGACGAGGGAGCATTTGTGCACGGCGGTTCAATGTTAAATTTAACATCAGGAGACAATCCTCGAATTGATTTAAACGGAATATTAGAATTAGAAGGAAATTGGATAAATAACTCGTCTTCAGAAAACATATTTGATAATATTGAGAATTTACCTGACGGTACTTTAATTCTTACAGGAATAACTGAAAC
Source organism: Acetofilamentum sp. (assembly GCA_020720665.1). Taxonomy (GTDB): domain Bacteria; phylum Bacteroidota; class Bacteroidia; order Bacteroidales; family JAADGE01; genus JAADGE01. The sequence goes on from DYOF01000031.1 coordinate 569, forward strand.
AGTAATTGGCGGGAGCACTAAAACAAATTTTGAAAATCTTTCAATTAAAAACGGATATCGAACCTTGCAAATTAACAATTGTGAAGTAAACGGTTTGCTTTCCGTAAACGGTATTCTTAATCTAAATTCAAATAAACTGATTTTGAACAACAATAATTTTGATATTGACTACCAAAGCGGCTATATTCTCTCGGAAACAATACAGGCAGAAGGGCTCGGAGAAATAGAAATAAAAATAGGAGAATCTTTAAATACTTTTAATATTCCTTTCGGAACCGGTAACGGAAATAATGATTTAAATATTACATTTTCGGCGAAATCCGCCGGCTACCCCTCAATCGGTTCAGTTGTTTTTGCAACTTATCCCACAAATGATGAAAATTTTCCTTATCCTGAAAGTAATTACAGTTTCAAAAATTTAACAAGTGATAAAATTATTGACAGATTTTGGAAAATATCGCCGAATTATACAGAAAATCCTGATTTTTCATTAAATCTCTCTTTTGCAGATGTTGATTTCGGCGGAAATACAATTGATACGGAGAGTATTAAATTAATCCGATTTAACACAATTAAGGAATCATGGAACGATGAGGTTTTTGAAACAGAAATTATGAGTAATATAGCAACAACAGAGACAATACAGGGAAATAGCTTTTTTGATTGGTGGACATTAGCGAACATATCCGGGAATCATACCGATTTTAATATACCAAACGGTATAACCCCAAATAATGATGGCTATAACGATACTTGGTTTATTAGTAATTTACCTCTAAATACGCAAGTTACAATATACAACCGTTGGGGAGATGAGGTTTTTCGTTCAAATGATTATAATAACGATTGGAATGGCGGGAAACAACAATCCGGAGCTTATTATTATGTAATTGAATTGCCGGACGGAGAAATTTTAAGCGGAGACCTTAACATCTTCAAATAATTTTTTTATTTGAATTTTAACATTTATAATATGAAAACTCGATACTTATTCTTCATATTTTTTATATATCCTTCAATTCAGTTACAAGCTCAGCATGTACCCTTATTATCACAATTTGAATTGAACAAAAATTTATTTAATCCGGCGGCTTTCTCAGATGAGCAATTTAATGTGAATCTTTTTTACAGAAACCAATGGTTGGGATTTGATGATTCACCTAAAACAATGGGATTAAATGCAATAATGAAAATTAATACCATGAATTTCGGAGTTTTTTTAATTAATGATAAAGCCGGAGTTTTTGAACAAAATACAATTCATTTGAATTATGCATATGACCTTCAAATTGTCAGACATATAATGTTATCATTCGGAATTTCAGGCGGTATAGATTTGTATGCAATTAATTATCCCGAACTAAACTTATATCAAAAGGATGATCCTTATATACATACAGAAAAAAATAATGTTGCTCTGCCCGATTTTAATCTTGGTTTAATGCTGCACTCAAAAAATGATGACGCAAATAAAGTGTACTCAGGTAAAGGGCAACAAAGTGAATTTTATGTCGGGATTTCCGTTCAACATATCCTTAGAGTTATAACATTGAATGAAATAACAAGAAATAACAGCTATTTATCAAAACATTATAATCTTATAGGGGGTTATTTCTTCCCATTAAACAACGAAATAGGATTAGGAACTAATATATTGTTGAAATATGTCAAAGATGTTCCTTTTCAGGCAGATGCCGGTATAACTGTTAAGTATAAAAAGAAATTTCTGGCAGGACTTTCATACCGGAGTTCAAATGATATTATTATGAAATTAGGTTTCAATATCTCAGATAATTTTTTATTGGCTTATTCATTCGATTTACTTACATCAAATATTCCCGATAAAACATCACACGAATTTATTTTGGCATACAAATATAACTATAAACCGATTTTACCCGTATATTGATTTCAGCCACCTCGCGAGTATCGTAATTGGCTGATAACAAGGATTTAAAATATCCGAAATTATGCAAATAACTCGCAGGGCAACATTTCATAGCGGACTCAAACATAGAAATTTTATATTTTAAACAATCATCAAATGAAACACCCGGGTAAAACAATTTTTCACACAAAGGAGCATGACTAACCGGAATACCGCAATTATGTTTAGTGCAAACTTGAGGTGTTCCTATATGCAGGAAAAAACAAGTTTTATAAATAAGTATATGCATTCAATTTGCAGATTATTAATTAATTACAAATATTTATACAGATGAAAACAAAGATTTTAATCCTATTCGTTTTTCTTATTTTCTTTTCAGAAAAATTATTTTCTCAAAATCAAAATGTATCAATCAACACCTCCGGTGCTTTGCCCGATGCTTCAGCAATCTTAGATGTGTCAGCAACCGATAAAGGCTTTTTAATACCAAGAATGAATTCGGTACAACGACAAGCTATTTTCTCACCTGCTACCGGTTTATTAGTTTACGATACAAGTTTGGACGGCTTTTGGTTTTTCAACGGAATTCAATGGGCACCGGTCGGCGGAACTTCAAATGTTGACGGATTAATTTCGGAATTTTCTTGGACAGATGCGACAAATTTGCTCAGAATAACAGAAGAAGGCACTAATTGGGAACTTACAATTGAGAATGAAGCCGATGATTTATCCGATAATATTTTAAATGACTTGAATAATGTTAATGCATCTCCTACAGGTGCAGGGCAAATTCTTGAGTGGAACGGAACTCAATGGATTGCCGGAGTTGATGATTCAGGCAGCGGCGGAGCAACTGTCAACTCGGTTTTATGGACAGATGTTACTGATTTATTAACAATTACAGAGGGAACAACAGATTGGTCGGTAATTATTGATAACGAAGCCGATGATTTATCAGATAATGCAATAAATGACTTAAGTAATGTAAATGCAAGTCCGGTATCCGGTCAAATTTTAAAGTGGAACGGCACTCAATGGCTTGCCGCTGATGATAATGAAGGTATTAATGGTGAAACCATATCTGCAGTTCTTTGGAATGACGGTTCGGATTTGTTAAGAATAACCGAAGGCAGCACAAACTGGGATCTTACAATAGACAACGAAGCCGATGATTTATCAAACAATTCAATCAATGATTTGAATAATGTTAATGCCTCTCCGACTTCTGTCGGACAAGTTATGAAATGGAACGGCAGCAATTGGTATGCAGGAACAGATGACTTAGGAACCGGCAGCACAATCACAGCGTTTTCTTGGAATGACGCTACCGATGTGTTAAGGATTACCGAAAACAGCACAAACTGGGATATTACAATAGACAACGAAGCCGATGATTTATCAAATAATACCCTGAATGATTTAGCTAATGTTAATGCAAGTCCTGCAAACGGCGATTTCTTAAAATGGAACGGTTCAAGCTGGGTTGCCGGAACATCTGCAGGTTCATCATGTTTTACTTTAGAAGAAGCTTATAATTGCGGAGGCAACGGTAACGGAAGACAGTTAGATATCAATTACGGAGCAATTGAACTTTATTTAACAAGCACAACTAACGGAACAGATGCATTTTATGCCGAGTCAAATACAGGAACAAATGCAAATCCCACAAGTGCGGTTACATTCCAAAATGCCGGAACAGGTGCTGCCGTATATGCATATAATACATCAACGAGTAATCCGTACAATACAATTTTTGCAGAAACAAACAGTAATAATGATTATACTTCCGGTCTTGCCGGGTATTACACCGGAAATGCATACGGAGTTGGAGTTTACGGGAGAATTGATGACGGAGCATCGGGAGTAGCCGGCGTAATGGGTGTAAACACCAGAACTGACGGCGGTCATGGTGTTCTCGGACAAGGTGTAAACGGTATTGTCGGGCAAACAGATTACCAAGCAGGTTACGGCGTTTACGGTTCTAATACAGATTTAATAGGAAATTTTACTCAAAACTCTGTCGGTACATACGGTATCGGCTATATCGGTGTTTGGGGTGATTACATAAATAGCGGTTTAGCAATGTATTCTAACGGAAACATGGAAGTAAACGGCGATTTTACCGTATTTGGTACAAAAGCATTTACCATTGACCATCCGCTGGATCCTGAAAACAAAAAACTTCGACATTTTTGTGCCGAATCACCTGAAGTTTTAAATATATACAGAGGTAAAATTATTCTTAATGCCAAAGGTGAGGCACGTGTTGAACTACCCGAATATTTTGAAAAAATAAATATTAATTTCTCATACTATTTAACCCCTATAGGCAAACCTGCCGATTTATATATTAAAGAAGAAGTGGAAAACAATTCGTTTGTAATCGCCGGAGGAACAGAAAATTTAATAGTCTCGTGGATATTATATGCTGAAAGAAACGATGAGTATATTCAGCAGAATAAAGATTCTAAGACGGTTGAAATTGATAAAAACACTCGTGAAAAGGGTAAATATTTAATGCCTCAATTGTATAATCAACCTAAAAGTAAAAGTATTTATATAGCACCGCCGGCTCCGGTTAAATCAAAGGCTGATTATTCTCAAAAAAATAAGATGACAAAGAGACGATGAGTATTTACGATTATCTTGAATCCGCAAGTATGTTTTTAGTTGCTTAACAGTCAGAGGGCGAGCGGCGAAGCCCTCAACGAAAGAAATTGGTTTTATAAAGTGAAGCCCTAATTATTACAACATGTTGTTTATTAACACTTTCGTACCCATACTTGCGAATTTAAGGAATTATATAAAACCTTAAAACAGCAAGCCGGAATATGAATAGCATTGTTGTTAAAACGTAGAATACCGGCTAATAAAAAAACGGATACCAATTTTATGAAAAAAATATAATTAACTTAATTATTTAAAAGTATATATTTGCGGTTTTATAAAATGAAGTGAATCTTAATTTGAGTAATTCTGCAAAAGGGTACGCATTAGTTTTTGTTGCTGTACTTGCAATGGCAAATGTTTATATCTTTAGTAAAGTTTCTTTAAATTTGGTTCATTTAAGCCAATTCGGTATTTATTGGTTCGGAACGGCTATAATTTATAATTTAATTTTCGGCAGAAAAAATCTGAGCTTGTCTGAATTCAGAAAAATTCCTAAGTCGATTTATAAAACAATATTTACAATAGGCGTTTTAGAGTTAGTGGGAACAAGTTTGTTTTTTATTGCCGTCAAAACGATGACAAATCCGGCTTTAGTATCATTTTTTGCTAATTCCACACCTGTTTTCGTTTCAGTTTTTGCTGTGATATTTTTAAAAGAACGGTTTACATTTATTGAAACAATCGGAATTGTATTAACGGTTTCCGGTGCTTTTATAATCGGATATCAACCCGGTTCAGAAGTGCCTGATGATTTTTATAAAGCCTTGATTTTAATAATATGTTCCGGATTGATTTATTCTGTTTCAACAATACTTTCAAAAAAAAATATTACTAAAATTTCAGCTTCAGTTCTAACAATTAATCGCACTGTTTTTTTGTTTATCGGGTCATTAATTTTATTAATTATTACGAAAAACAATTTAATCATACCGATTCAAGCATTTTTCTATATTTCTTTAGGTTCTTTATTGGGTCCTTTTTTAGCAAGTTTTGTCGGTTATGCGGCATTAAAATATATTGAAGCCTCAAAAGCATCTGTTTTAGGAAGCTCAAAAGCTTTTTTTGTTCTGATTAGTTCCTATTTTTATTTTAATATTATTCCTACGGAACTTCAATTAGCAGGAGGCATTATAACTATTACGGGAGTTTTATTGATTTCATCGGGGAAAATAATAACATTAAAAATAAATAAATCAGTTAATATTCGAAAAATAAATGGCAGGAGCATTTAAAGGAGAGATTTATGCATTGATAACAGCTTTTTTGTGGGTGTTTGGTGCGCTTATTTTCGAAATGTTAGGAAAACGCGAAGGTGCAGATTCTATTAATATTCTTCGTTTAATTTTTGCATTAATTTTTTTGAGTATTTTCACTTCAATAACACTTCATAATCCTTTGCCTGTTGATGCTTCAAAAGAAACATGGGGGTGGTTGTTTTTATCAGGAATTATTGGTTTTGCAATCGGTGATTTATTCTTGTTTAAAGCCTTTGTATTAATAGGTGCTCGAATTTCAATGCTTATAATGTCTTTGGCTCCGCCGGTTGCTGCATTTTTAGGGCGAATACTATTAGGTGAAAAACTTTCTGAATACCAATTTTGGGGAATTGTAATTACTCTGATAGGTGTAATTTTAGTTGTTATACAAAAAGATTCTTCTTCCGACGAAAATAAAAACTTGAAAAAACTTAAATATCCTTTAATCGGTATTTTATTTGCATTGGGTGGAGCAATCGGACAAGGAACCGGCTTAGTTTTCAGCAAATTAGGAATGGGCGACTATGATGCCTTTGCAGCAAGTCAAATCAGAATTATTGCAGGAATTACCGGATTAGCACTTTTTATTACGTTTGACAGAGGTTGGAAAAAAGTAATTAAGCCGTTAAAAAATAAAAAAACAACCGGTCTTATCGCAATCGGTGCATTTTTTGGCTCTTTTCTCGGAATTTCATTTTCCTTGTTGGCAATTAAATATACAAACACCGGGGTTGCTTCAACAATAATGGCTATTCAACCGATTTTGCTAATTCCGCCGGCAATTATAATTTTTAAAGAAAAAGTTACAATTGTTGAAATCATCGGAGCTGTTTCTGCAGTAGGCGGGGTTACTTTGTTTTTTGTATAATGAAGAAATCACGATTTTGAGATTTATATATTTTTTCTTATGATTGTATTTATAAATCTGTATTTTTACAAACTATAATAATTTTTGTTAATAAAATGTAAATGATAATAATAATTCAACATCAATTGCCCCAAGAAAAAGCCATGCAATGTGCTGAAAAAATTTTTAAAGATTTATCCGAAAAATTTAAAAATGAATTTTCAGACTTAGACCAAAAAACTGAAAAAAACATCATTTTATTTTCTTTTCGTGCCCGCAGTATGGATATTTCGGGAACTGTTACGGTAAATAAAAATGACGTAACAATAGAAAGCAAATTACCTTTTGCGGCAAGAATTTTTCAAGGATTAATTGAAAACAAAATAAAAGAACAAGCTGAAAATTTATTAAAAAACTGTCAGTTTGCATAAATAAGCACTTTTTTCACACACTCATAATTACAAATACTAAAAAAAATGATAAAATACCTGATAATTTTAAGCCTTGTATTATTAATGAGTTTCATTAATGATAAACCGGCATACAAACTGTTCACTAAAACCGGAAAAGAAATAAAATACTCCAAAATGATTGACGATTTAAGTCAAGCCGATCTTGTTTTTATCGGTGAATTGCACAATAATCCTATTTCCCATTGGATGGAACTTGAAATTACAAAAGATTTAGCAGTCAAAAATTCCGATGGTTTAACTATGGGAGCTGAAATGTTTGAGGCTGATAATCAGCTCATTATTGATGAATATTTGCAAGGGCAGATTTTAGAAAAGAAATATGAAGAAGATGCCCGTTTATGGAATAACTATGAAACAGACTATAAGCCACTTATAAATTTTGCAAAAGAAAACAATTTTAAATTTATTGCAACAAATATTCCAAGAAGATACGCCAATGTTGTATTTAAGTCAGGCTTTGAGGCACTTGACAATTTAAGCAGAGAAGCAAAGGCATTTATAGCCCCGCTTCCTATTGAATATGATGAAACTATAAAATCTTATGCAGATATGATTGAAATGGGCGGAAAAATGGGACACGGAAACCCGAATCTCCCAAAATCACAAGCGATTAAAGATGCTACAATGGCTTATTTTATTTTAAAAAACCTGGAAAAAGAAAAAATATTTATTCATTACAACGGAGCCTACCATTCGGATAACTTTGAGGGAATTGTTTGGCATTTAAAAAAAGCAAATCCTGATTTGAAGATATTAACGGTTACTACAGTAGAGAAAGCAGAAATTGAGGTATTAAGTGAAGAAGAAAAAAATAAAGCTGACTTTATTATAGCTGTTCCGGAAAGTATGACAAAAACGTATTAATCTGTAAACAAATTTACCGATATACACAGAACTTACAGAACAATATAGACCTAAATTTGTGTTTCAAATACAGATTTTAACACATATAAAATCAGAATTGATATTTTAAAATGGTGCTGTCTTGTATCTTAATTTGTTCATCTCTTCCAAAATAATCAATAAGGTAAACATGGTTCAGATTTTTTAAATCTTGGCTGAGTTTAACTTTTATTCTATAAAAACTGGTTTCCTTTATTTTTTCATAAGAAGCAACAGTTCCGATAGGAATGCCTTCAGGAAAAATTGCCGAATAACCTGAGCTTACTATTTTATCGCCGACATATACAGAAGAGTGATCAGGAATGTCATAAAGAATACTATAGCGATAATCTTCTTCATCCCATTTCAAAGTTCCGTAAAAGCCGGTTCGTTCTAATTTTGCACTTATACCCAAGGACGAGTTTAGAATTGAAATAACGGTTGAATAATTATTCCCGACAACAGAAACAACTCCTACAATTCCATTGTCTGAAATAACAGCCATATTCTCATGAATCTGATTTGATTTTCCTTTATTTATTGTAAGTATATTATGAGGTTTTTGAACCGAATTATTAATGACAGATGCGGCTATATAAAAAAAACCGGTTTGCTCAATGCTTTCAGAACGATTTAGAGGGCTTATTTTATTTTGGGCAATGAAATTTTTTAATTTTTCATTTTCTTTAACTAAGAGTTCATTTTGTGATTTTAGGCTGAAATAATTATTTATAAATTGAACTTTTTCGTAAAAAAAACCTGAAATTGAATTTGCCGAAGAAATAAAAATACTTGCTTTTTCAGTATTTCTGACCGATAAATATATTGAAACTGACTCTAATATTAAAAACAATATAAGAAAATGAGATTTTAGTATCAATTTCAATAAATCATTCATAAATTAACTTATTTTTTTTTAAATATCTCTTAAGGTGGCTTCTAAAAATTAGATTTTTCGAGGCGGACAAGGTTTTTAAAACCGGAGTTTACTGTTGTAAATGAGGATTTTAAAAATCGAAGTCCAACGAAGAAAAAACAATTTTTAGAACTCCCTTTAAAATAAATTATCAGCGAATTAAGAACTTAAATTTATCTACATTTTTTAAAGCAATTCCGGTTCCTCTTGCAACGGCATGAAGCGGATCTTCGGCAATATAGAATTTCATATTCGTTTTTTCTGCCAAGCGTTTATCCAGTCCTCTTAATAATGCTCCGCCGCCGGCTAAAAATATTCCCTTTTCATGAATATCGGCATACAATTCAGGCGGTGTTTTTTCTAAAACATTAATTATGGCAGATTCTATTTTCGCAATAGTTTTATCTAAACAATGAGCAATTTCATCATGTGAAACGGGTATTTCTATAGGCAAAGCCGTCATTTGGTGCGGTCCTCTCACAACAAATTTTTCAGGAATATCATCAATATCGGCAGTTGCCGCACCTACTTTAATTTTTATTTTTTCAGCCGTACGTTCGCCTATTTTAATATTGTACTGATGCCTCATATACTCTTGAATGTCTTGTGTGAAATCATCACCGGCAAATTTAATTGAGCGATTGCTTACAATGCCGCCAAGAGAGATAACAGCTATCTCTGTTGTACCGCCGCCTATATCAACAACCATGTTTCCTGCCGGAGCTTCAACATCAATACCCATGCCGAGAGCAGCAGCCATCGGTTCATAAATCATATAAACCTCTCTTGCACCTGCATGTTCCGCAGAGTCTCGTACAGCTCGAATTTCAACCTCAGTACTGCCTGACGGAATGCAAATAACTAATTTTAGAGACGGAGAAAAGAATTTCGATTTTGAAGTTCCCATTTTAATCATTTCTCTAATCATTAATTCTGATGCAAGAAAGTCAGCAATTACGCCGTCTCGCAAAGGTCTGATGGTTTTTATTCCTTCATGTGTTTTCCCGTGCATTTGACGCGCTTTATTTCCTATCGCTATCAGCTTATTCCCTTCTCCTATGGCAACAATAGACGGTTCATCAACCACTATTTTATCATTTTCAATGATAATTGTGTTAGCAGTACCTAAATCAATTGCAATTTCTTTTCTTAAAAAACTAAATAGCCCCATGCCTTTTATATTAAAATGTTTTTAAAAAATATACTCAAAAAAAACTCTTCAAATATAATTATATTGAAGAGTTTTAAACAAATTCTCTTCTTTTTTATTCAAAAATATGTGTTTGTGCTTTTGAAGATGCTTCAATCATTTCATAATATTCTTCATCTGTCAAATCTTCATAATAAAAATTGACCGGATTCACCGGCTCGTTATTTATTCTGACTTCATAATGCAAATGCGGTGAAGTTGATAAACCGGTGTTCCCGACTGTTCCTATAATATCTCCGCGTTTAACTCGTTGACCCGGCCTGACATACACCTTACTCATATGTGCATAATAGGTTGTATATCCGAAACCGTGATTAATTTTTACAATGTTTCCGTAGCCTGTATCTGAACCGCCTGCATGAAATACAATACCGTCTCCGGCTGCATATATTTTTGTTCCGGTAGGTGCTGTTAAATCTACTCCGGTATGCATTTTCCAAACTTTATAAATCGGGTGTAATCGCTTGCCGAATGCTGAGCCGAAGCGTGTTAAGTCATTCAAAGCAATGGGTTGAATGGCCGGAATTGAAGATGCTAATTTTTCGATATTGTTTACCAATTCCAAAATTTCATTATACGAATCGGATTGTACTAACATTACCCTTGAAAGAATATCGGTTTTTTGACCGGTATTTATAAGAAGCTCTGAATTTTCTAATTTTCTGAATGAATTGTATTTGTCACTTCCGCCGATTCCTACTTTCCTTTTTGATTCAGGAACAGGACCTGTCTGAAAAATCATGCGATATAAATCATCATCTCTTTTTTGAAGAATATTTAATGATTGAATTGTATAATCTAATTCTTTATTTAATAAAGCATAATCCGCTTTCAATTCATTATTTTTTTCAGAAACAAATAAATTTTCAGGACTGACAATCAAATTCGTAAAGCCAAAAAATAATAATATGCCGGTAACAAAAGAAAGTAAAATTTGAGGAAGTATTGATTTTAGTACTTCCTTAAATTTCAGTTTCTCTCTAAATTCATATTCTAAAGTTTCAGAGTTAAAAGAAAATTTGGGTTTTTTCATGTATCTAAAATTCGTAATTCGGTATTCATGATAGTACAGCTTAGAGTCGCACTACCGCTTTTTCACAATGTGATGCTTTCGTTTATTTTTTTTAACTCACAAAAGTAATTATAAAATATTTAAAATCATCAAATTTTGGCTTTATTTTTTATGTTTGTTATATACTGATGAAAATTAAGTATATTTGCAAAAAAATATTATCAAGATATGGGCAATATTGCAGCTATAGTCGGACGACCCAATGTAGGAAAATCAACTTTTTTTAATCGTTTAATTAAAGAAAAAAAAGCCATAATTCACGAATCAAGCGGTGTAACAAGAGACAGACATTACGGAAAATCAGAATGGAACGGAGTTGAATTTTCAATAATTGACACGGGCGGTTACGTAAAAGGCTCAGATGATATTTTTGAAGATGAAATTAGAAAACAAGTTGATATTGCCATTGAAGAAGCTGATGTTTTATTGTTTATTGTTGATGTTTTGACCGGAATAACCGACTTGGATGAAAATTTGGCTAAAATATTAAGGAAAAGCAAAAAACCCATTTTTGTTGTAGTAAATAAAGTCGATAATACTTTCTTACAATACGATGGAGATGTTTTTTATAAGTTGGGAATAAGCGATTTATTTAATATTTCATCAATTAATGGTTCCGGAACCGGAGATTTGCTTGATGCCGTTGTAAAAGCCTTTCCAAAACAAGATGAATTCATAGAAGAAGCTGATTTGCCTCGCTTTGCAGTAGTCGGAAGACCAAATGCCGGCAAATCTTCTTTAATTAATGCATTAGTTGGCGAAGAGCGTAATATTGTAACTCCTATCTCAGGGACAACCCGAGATTCAATCAATACTCATTATAATAAATTTGGCTATGATTTTACTTTAATTGACACAGCCGGCATCAGAAAAAAAAGTAAAGTGACCGAAAATATTGAATTTTATTCTGTTATGAGGGCAGTCAGAGCTATTGAAAACTCAGATGTTTGTTTGCTGATTATTGATGCATTAAGGGGAGTTGAATCACAAGATTTGAATATCTATAATTTAATTCAGAAGAACAGCAAAGGAGTGGTAGTTTTGATAAATAAATGGGATTTGGCAGAAAAAGAAACTAACACGATTAAACAATTTGAAGCCGATATAAGAGAAAAATTAGCTCCGTTTAAAGATGTGCCGATATTATTTATTTCTGCTCTAACTAAACAAAGAATTTTTAAAACTTTAGAGGCTGCTATGGAAGTGTACGAAAATCGAAAACAACGAATTCCTACACCTGAATTAAACCGTATTATGCTTAAAGAAATTGAAAATTACCCGCCGCCGGCACAAAAAGGAAAATACATTAAAATTAAATTTGTAACTCAATTGCCTACTTATGCACCTACATTCGCTTTTTTTTGTAATTTCCCCGAATATATCAGAGACCCCTATCGAAGGTATTTAGAAAATAAACTCCGAGAACACTATAATTTTACCGGAGTTCCTATAAAAATGTTTTTCAGAAGAAAGAATAAAGAAAAAAACTAAAGCATGTCAAAGAAAATAAAATTATTTCTGTTTACACCTTTATTTTTATTCGTAATAATGTTGTTTTATGCATGTCCCGAAGCTCCGGTTTATTCCGATATTCCTAAGATTGACTTCAAACAATATCGCTTATATGATACAATTGATGATATAAATTTAGGAAATTCTGTTAAAGGTTTAATTTTAAAATTCGGCTTGATTGACGGTGACGGAGACATTGGCTTAAATCCCGGCGATACAATCGGTATTGATATTGATTCAAATTATGTTAATAATTTTTTATCAATTTTGTATGAAATAAAAGCAGGCGATACAACCGTAGTTGATTCTGTTTCAGGTTATAATTTCAGAATTCCCGACATTTCTCAGCAAGGACAGAATACTGTTTTGATGGCTGATGTTTTCATTAACATCATGTTTAATTATAGAAACGATAAATTAGATTATGATTCAATTTTTTTTGATTTTTTTGTAATCGACAGAGAATTGAATAAAAGTAATATCGAGCGAACACCGATTATTATGTTAAATTCCTCAGGCTATTTTCCGCCGGAAACAGAGTAAGCTTAAATAATAAATTCAAATTATATTTTATTTGAAAATAAATATATATTTTTGTTTTATAAAAATAAACAAAATAAAATACAATGGCAGTAAATAAAGTAATTCTAATCGGAAATGTAGGTAATGATCCTGAAATTAAATATATTAAGGAAGATTTACCGGTTGCAAGGTTCAGATTGGCAACAAATGAATCGTTTAAAAATAAAAGCGGGGAAAAAGTAACGAATACCGAATGGCATAACATAGTTGTTTGGAGAGGATTAGCAAAAGTTGTTGAAAATTACATAAAAAAAGGCTCAAAACTTTATATTGAAGGGAAAATTACTTATCGACAATATGAAAAAGATGGTCAAACCAGATATTTTACCGAAATAATGTGCCGAGACTTAACGATGCTTGACGGAAAAGATTCCGGAACAAGCAATTTTGATACCGGTGCAGTACAAAATTCCGATAAACCATCTATGAATGAAGTAGATACAGATGAATTCGAAGATATTGACGATTTGCCGTTTTAACACAATTAAATATTTCAAAGAAGATGTTATAGGCAGATATGACATCTTTTTTTAACTTAATAACATTGTTTTGGACACAGAGCCATATCTTAGTTTAATTGAGATAAATATTCATCTGAACCCGTTTACATCCGGTATAATTTTCGGAATTACAGGTATTTTTTTGTTGCTGCTTTCCTCGGCATTAGTCTCCGGTTCTGAAGTCGCTTTTTTTTCCCTTTCTCCTTCTGATAAAAAATTACTGCAAGAAAAAAAGAGTAAAAAAAACACACTGATTCTGAACATTATAAAAACACCTGAAAAATTACTGGCTACCATACTAATTGCAAATAATTTTGTAAATGTAGGAATTGTAATAATATCCTCATATGTTTTGAATAATGCTGTTGATTTTTCGCAAACACCGGATTGGTTTCGATTTATAACAGAAGTTGTAATAATTACCTTTATTATTCTGTTTTTTGGTGAAATTTTACCAAAAGTTTATGCGAATGAAGAATCATTAAAATTTGCAAAATTTACAGTTTACCCCTTGTCAATTTCAATTAAATTTTTTTCACCTGTCAGTAATTTTTTAATTAACTCAACTTCCTTTGTAAACAGGCGTTTAAAACGAAAACAAAACATTTCTGTTGAAGATTTATCGGATGCCTTAGAATTAACTGTAAATGACATAAAACAGGATAAATCAATTTTAGAACGAATTGTAACATTCGGGAGTATTGATGTAAAAGAAATCATGAAACCTCGTGTTGATGTTATTGGTGCAGATATAAATTTTTCTTTTAATAAATTAAAATCATTAATCATAGAATCAGGCTTTTCAAGAATTCCCGTATTTGAAGAAACATTTGACGATATAAAAGGAATTTTATTGATAAAAGATTTATTGGGACATGTAGATAAAGAAGATTACAAATGGCAGCAACATATAAACCAGCCGTTCTTTGTTCCTGAAACCATGAAAATTAACGTTTTGTTAGAAGATTTTAGAAAAAAACAAATACATATGGCAATTGTTACCGACGAATACGGTGGTTTTTTGGGAATAATTACCATGGAAGACATTATTGAAGAAATCGTAGGAGAAATAACCGATGAAAAAGGTGAAGAAGAAAAGTTGTATGTTAAAATTGACAGCCATAATTTTATTTTTGACGGGAAAATTCAACTGAATGATTTCTATAAAGTATTAGAAATAAAAGAAGATGTTTTTGAAAAAATAAGAGGAGAATCCGATTCTTTAGCCGGTTTAATACTCGAGAAACAAGGTGAAATTCCCCAAAAAGGAGAGGTAATTAAAATAAACGAATTTGTGTTTACAATAGATTCGGCGGATAACAGAAAAATTAAAAAGATTAAATTAAAAATTGAAAATGATTAGAAATATATACCATATTATTTCCTTATTAGTTCTATTCAGCCTTTTTTCATGCGAAGAAACCTATTATCCTAAACCTCATGGGTATATGCGTACTGATTTTCCCGAAAAACAATATGTTAATTTTGACAGTGTCTATCCGTACACATTTGAAATACCGAAATATTCGAAAATTGTTGCTGACAGCAGCCGAGCTGCAGAAAAATTTTGGTCGGATTGGAATTTCCCTGAATTTAATGCTTCTGTTTTTTTTAGTTATAAAAATATTCGAAATAATTTGAGTGAGTATGAAGAAGATACAAGAGAATTAGCTTATAAACATACCATTAAAGCTGATGAAATTACATCAAAAATTTGGAATAATAAAGACAAAAAAGTTTACGGAATTGTTTATAATATTAAAGGTGATGTTGCATCTCAAATACAATTTTATTTAACCGACAGCACTTCCCATTTCCTTCGAGGAGCATTTTATTTTAATTGTGTTCCCAATAAAGACTCTTTAGCTCCGGCTCTTGAATTTCTCAGAAAAGATATCGATCATATGATTGAAACATTTCAATGGAAAAATGAATCAAATTAGTATAGGTGTTTTGGGAGGCGGTTCTTGGGCAACCGCAATTATAAAAATTTTAACCGAATCAAGTAATTCAGAATTTATTAATTGGTATGTTCGTGATAATGAAAATGTTAATTATATAAAAAAACATAAACGGAATAAGCATTATTTAAGTTCTATTAAAATAAAAATAAGCAAAATAAATGTATGTAATGATATTTGTGCAATAATTAATAAATCTGATTTATTAATTATTGCAATTCCGTCCGCATTCATTAAAGATGCATTTTCCAAAAATAATATAGATTTAAGCGGTAAATATATTTTATCGGCTGTAAAAGGAATAATTCCGGGTGAAAATCAAATAATTGCCGAATTTTTCAATAAAAACTATAACATACCTGTTCAAAATATAGGTATAATAGCAGGTCCCTCCCATGCAGAAGAAATTGCACTTGAACGTTTATCTTATTTAACTATCGCATCTGAAAATGCAAAATTTTCAAAATATATTGCCGATAAATTTAAAACACATTATACCAAAGTTGCAGTTTCTGACGATATATACGGAACGGAATATTCAGCCGTTCTTAAAAATATTTATGCAATTGCATCCGGTATTTGTCACGGTTTAGGGTACGGAGACAATTTTCAGGCAGTATTAGTTTCAAATGCGGTCAGAGAAATTAAACTCTTTGTCGATAAGGTTCATCCCATCAACCGAGATATTAATAACTCAGCTTATTTGGGCGATTTATTGGTTACTGCTTACTCTAAATTTAGTCGAAATCGTATGTTCGGAACAATGATAGGAAACGGATATTCAGTTAAATCGGCATTGTTAGAAATGAAAATGGTTCCGGAAGGGTATTATGCCGTTAAAGGAATTTATGAAATTAATAAAAAGTACAAGATTGATTTACCGATTATTAAAGCGGTTTATCAAATTTTATATTCAGGAAAATATGTCGAGGCAGAAATAATTAAACTTACGAATTTGCTGAATTAATATGAAAGGTTACTATCAAAACACAATTAAAACCAAAGTTTATTGATTTACGAATATATAAATGTCAAACCCTCCCGAAAATATAACATATGAAATTAAAATAAAAGGATTGGTTCAAGGTGTAGGCTTCAGACCGTTTATTTATATACTTGCCGAAAAATTTAATATAAAAGGTTGGGTTGAAAACAGAAACGACGGCGTATTAGTTCGGGCAAATACTGACCCAAAAACTATAAAATTATTTATTGAAGCTGTTAAAAATGAACGACCTGTGGCTTCAACAGTTGAAACAATTTCTGTTTCTGAAAAAGCATTTGAATTTTTTGATAGGTTTTCTATAAAAAAAAGTGAAAGCAATTCGGATGTCGTTACCGAAGTCAGTCCGGATATTGCCGTATGCAATGATTGTTTGGAAGATATTAAAAATCAGACACATCGTAAAATGTATCCGTTTACTAATTGTACAAACTGCGGTCCGCGTTTTACAATAATTAAAGATTTACCTTACGACAGAGAAAAAACAACAATGCATGAATTTACAATGTGTGAAACATGCATGAGCGAGTATTCAGATATTTATAATCGGCGTTTTCATGCACAACCGGTTGCATGCAATACCTGTGGTCCTTATTATACATTGCATTTTCAAAATAATAAAATTACAGATATTCAAAAAATTATTTCACTAAGTTCAGATTTAATTCAGCAAGGAAAAATAATTGCAATTAAAGGTTTAGGAGGCTATCATATAATGTGTGATGCACATAATGAATCGGCAGTTACCCAATTAAGGAAACTTAAAAACAGAGATAAAAAAGCCTTTGCTGTAATGTTTCGTGATATTGAAACATTAGAAAACTATGCATTTATATCCGAAAAGGAAAAAGAAGAGCTTTTATCGTGGCAACGCCCCATTTTATTATTAAAAATTAAGAAATTCTTAGCACCGAGTGTTACGCAAGAATTAAATAAAATTGGTGTAATGCTTCCGTATATGCCGTTTCATTATATGCTTTTAAATCGTTTAAAAACGGATGCCCTTGTATTAACAAGCGGAAATTACAGCGATGAACCCATAATAACAGACAATGATGTTGCGTTGAATAAATTTTTAACAAAAACTGATGCCGTAATTACTTATAACCGTAAAATTCATAACCGAACAGATGACAGTGTCGGAATTGTCGTTAATAATAAATTACGATTATTGAGACGCTCAAGAGGATATGCTCCTGCTTCTGTTGCCGTAAGCTTTAATGTTGAAGGAATTTTTGCAACAGGTGCCGAATTTGTAAATTGTTTTTGCATCGGAAAAGGAAATCGAGCGTTTATGAGTCAACATATAGGTGATTTAAAAAACTTAGAAACATTTGAGTTTTATAAAGAAAGTTATGAATTATATAAGCGATTATTCCGATTTTCACCTAAATATATTGTTTGCGATTTGCATCCCGATTATTTATCAAGCAAATTTGCCGAAGAAATAATTAAGCAACATTCAGATATTGAACTGATTAAGGTGCAGCACCATCATGCTCATATTGCTTCGTGTATGGCTGAAAATAATTTGAATGAGAAACTTATAGGAATTAGTTTTGACGGCCTAGGGTTGGGAACGGACGGAAATATTTGGGGAGGAGAGTTTTTTATTAACGATTTGTCAGATTTTCAAAGATTTACGCATTTTGAATATATACCCGTATCCGGCGGCGATTACGTTTCTAAACAACCTTGGAGAAGTGCGGTATCATACTTGTTTCATTATTTCGGTGAACAATTTTTCAGTATCGGAAAATCTTATATTGAAAATAATGATATTCATAAAATTAAAATGTACACAAACATTTTAAAATCCGGGTTTAATATTTATAAAACTTCAAGTGCCGGAAGATTATTTGATGCTGTTGCGAGTTTAATCGGTTTGATTCAAGAGTCTGATTATCATGCCGAAGCACCAATGTTATTAGAATCTGTTGTTGATGAGGCGGTTACGGACTCTTATTCGTACGGTTTTTATAATCGGTGTATTTCATTTAAACCGATGTTTGAGAGTATTATCAACGACTTGAATAATTCCGTATCAAAATCCGTTATTGCTGCAAAATTTCATAATACACTCGTTGACCTTGTTGTTGAAACAAGTTTGCAAATGCGAAATGAAACAGGTTTGAATACGATTGCTGTTTCCGGCGGAACATTTCAAAATAAAATATTACTCGAAAAAGTTGAACGCAGCCTTTTTGAACACAAATTTGATGTATTTACTTCATCAAAAATACCTTCAAACGACGGCGGAATTGCTCTGGGTCAATTAATTATTGCTGCAGCAAAAAAACGGCCTTTTATATAAAAAAGACCGTTTGGCATTTTATAATTAATTGATACAGGTTTCTATTCGCCGATTTGAATAAAACTAATTTCAGTTAAATTTCCTTCTTCAAAATTGTATTGATGGAGTCCGTCATCAGCAATCATAATTATCAGATTTCCTAAGGGAATTACATCAAACGCATCCATGTCGGGAAAATGATATAATAAATTTTCATCAATTCTTAAAGGGTCGCTTGTATTGTAAACCTTTAAACCGTCTTCACCGTCGCAAAGAAAAAGCGTAGTGTCGTTCTGAATTCCTAATCCGTGTGGATTTGTCATCGGGTATGATTTAACTAATTGCGGAGAAGTTATCACATTGATATCAATGACATCTAATTGGTTTGTAAAACTCCCGCACACATTACCCGCACGCAGCGTTACATAGGCATAGTTGCCGCTCACTACAACGGGGTCGCACGATTGGATATGTGAAAATTCTGAAATAAATACAGGTTCTGCGGGATTGTCTAAACCATAAACTTTCATTCCGGTTTGTGTTCCCATAAATAGTTTTGCTTCATACAAAAATAATGTTTCGGCAATTGTATTTGTTTGAATTTCAGTTATAAAAGTGGGTTTCTCTAAGTCTGTAATATCATAAACATATAAAAGGGTTTCATTAAGTAAGTATATATCATTTTCGTATATGCTGAAACGTGCCATTGAACCGGCAATACCTACACCTCCGTTTTGGTTTCCTGCACCGTTAGTGATATAACTTATATCTTCATATTTGTAAAAACCTATCCCCCAATTATCACCTGATGTTTCAACCGTTTCTTCAACTTCTTCAATCGTATAGCCGACAACAACTCCCAAACTGTTATCTATACTTGCTAAAGGATAACTGTAATCATATTCGGGTACTTGATAAGGAAATACATTTTCAACTCTGTAAACTTCTCTTATGTTTTCTATGTCAGAGATGTCAATAACAACCAAATCAATATAACTGTCAGCATACAAATAATTGTCTTTTACTGCCATATCAATGTTTCCGGGTATGTCAATAAACTTAATATTTACAGGGTTAGTCGGGTCAGAATTGTCAATTACATGAATTCCTTTCAGATATTCATTTGCTAAAATATAGTTGTTGTAAAAATAAATTTTACCGGTTTTATTTAAGTCTTCACCGGGAAGTGATTTAACAGAACTTCGTAAATCTTCATAGGATAAATAAACGGGCTTATTTCCTGTGAACTTTCTTGTTTCAAGTGTTTTATCGCCGCAACCGAAAAAAATTGCGGTACCGAACAATATGAGTAATAATTTTAGTGATGTTTGATAAGTTTTCATATTTTATTATTTTTAAAAGTTAATAATTTTTTAATCAGAATTCTGTTTATTTAACCATAC
>DYOF01000171.1 GCA_020720665.1 Acetofilamentum sp.
GAGGATATTAATTAATGCAGATTTATAAAGGTGTTCCTATGTGCAGGAAAAAACATGCATTGTAAATAATTGTAAGCATCCAATTCGCAGATTATTAATTAATTAAAAATTTTTAGACACATGAAACACCCGGGTAAACCAATTTTTCACATAAAGGAGCATGACTAACAGAGGATATTAATTAATGCAGATTTATAAAGGTGTTCCTATGTGCAGGAAAAAACATGCATTGTAAATAATTGTAAGCATCCAATTCGCAGATTATTAATTAATTAAAAATTTTTAGACACATGAAAATAAAACTGCTTTCTATCATATTTTTTCTCTGTTTTTCAGGAATAAATAGTTTTTCGCAATCAGAAATAGTTAAAGAAAAAACAACATTTGTTGATACAACAGGCTTATTATATTGGAATAAGGAACTCCCTGTGTATATCAATTTATCATCGGAACCCAATGAAAAGGGACATAATTTGAAGAGTAAAATTCACGCAAAATATACAAACCCGTTGTATTTTGATACCGAAGGTATAAATTTCATCAGAACCCGTTATGCTGTTGATAAAGAAACACATAAGACGATTGTTCCTCAAACTGAATTGTTGTTTGAGGTATATGCCGACGGTATTTCTCCGCAAACAAAATCGGAATTTACAGGTGCCGAAAAAATAATATTAAATAACAAGATGTATTACGGCAAAAACTTAAAAATTAAATTAAGCTCATTTGATGCCGGGGCAGGCGTAAACGAAATATATTATTCCTTTAATTCTGCACCCTATGTTACATATGAAAGTGAAATTGTTCCGGATGTATCCTCAGGTGCTTGCGAATTAAAATTTTATGCCGTTGATTTTGTCGGAAACTCGGAGGTTGTCAAAAAAAATACAATCGATTTTATAATTGACGAAGATGCTCCCGAAACTTTTTATACCATAACCGGAATAAATATAGAAAAAAGAATTATTGCTTTAAACACAAAAATCTATATGGAAGCATCCGATGCACAATCAGGTTTGAAAGCAACTTATTACAAATTTGACGAAGGTCCCTTTATACCTTATAACGGGAATGTTTTACCCTTAAATCAGCTAAGTGAAGATGATCATACATTAAGCTATTATTCAGAAGATAAAGTCGGAAATATTGAAAATCAAAAAACATTCAGTTTCTTTTTAGATAAAAGCGCTCCGATTCTAACCTCCGATGTTCTGGGTGACCGCTTTGTCGTAAATGATCAAATCTATTTTTCGGGAAGAACAAAATTAAAATTAACTGCGATTGATAATAAATCCGGAGTAAAAGATGTAAAGTATTCAGTTGACAACTCGGAATTTGAATCTTATACAAATCCGTTTTATTTGCCTAAACAACCCGGTTACCACATTATTAAATATTATGCTACAGATAATACTGAAAATAATACAGGCTTGGGTGGCGACCAATACAAAAATTATAAGTATTCAACAAAAAAAATATACGTTGATTTAGTGGGTCCTACATTAAGTCATCAATACATCGGAAATAATTTCAGTACCAGAGATACCGTATTTTTGGGTAAAACATCAAAAATTAAATTAAACGCAACAGACAGTGAGTCGGGATTGCAATATATTTCATATGCTCTTGACGGAGTTCAAGAAGAAACAATGTATAAAGAACCGTTTAATGTAACAGGAAACGGAAAACATTTGGTTGAATATTTCGGATATGACAATGTAAATAACCGTAATGTTTCTCAATTTTATGTAATTGTTGATGAAAACCCGCCGGCACCGAATTATGTTTTTAGTGTGAAACCATACAGAAAAGAAAACGGTATTGACGTTTACCCCGCATATGTTCTGATTTATTTATCCGGAATTGATCAAATGACAGGAACAGAACAAATATATTATTCGATAAACGGCAGTCTTGAAAAACTATATTCAAGTCCGTTGTCCGGATTTTTAAAAGGGAATAATACTTTACGATTTAAAACGGTCGATAAATTAGGAAATGAACAGTATTCAGATGTTAAATTTATAATTGAATAATTATCAAAAATCAACAGGTTGCGGTGTGAATAATTCTATAAACGGTATAATGATATAATTATGCTTCATGTTTAATTAATATCTGTCATTTAATTTTTACTTTGTTTATATATTTTGAAATAAACCGCAAGTATAATTAATTGTTGCTATTTCTAATCAAATTTCAATATCAGCTTTCAAACTATTTATTGGTTAGGGTGCGTTTTTTTATTAAGCATAACTTCTGTTTTATAACCGATGCAATTTCAATCGGTTTTTTTTATAGTCGTAATGTTTTGGAATCAAATATAGTAATCTTAATTCGTTTTTACAATTAAACGTATAACCGAAATTTCTTAAAGAATACATTTGCATAGTATTATAGGCTATCGGAAATATTTTTGTAATTGAATAAAATTGATAAATTTGTTTTATAATTAAAAGTGCTTTTCTAAATACAACTGTCAATACAGAATAAAATTATCAA
This sequence comes from Acetofilamentum sp., assembly GCA_020720665.1. Lineage (GTDB taxonomy): Bacteria > Bacteroidota > Bacteroidia > Bacteroidales > JAADGE01 > JAADGE01. Next base: position 2,503 of record DYOF01000171.1, read on the forward strand.
GTAAATTTTTTAATATGAAATTCGTAATTGTTGTATTCCTGTTTATAAGTCATTATACATTTGCCCAAGTAAAGGAAGCGGTAATAAAAACATACCTCGGTAATGAACAAAGGAATTATTACGGCAATGAGGCACCTGAGAAATTAAATGAAATTTGGAAATTGTATTTGGGCGAAGGTATCAGTCCGGCTTACGGCAATCCTTTGAAATTGTGGAAAGGTGCGGGCTGGACAGGGCAGCCTTTATATATAAGAGAAGATACGGCAGATTTTTTAATAATAGGTGCGTTCGATTATCATTTGAAAAAGATACATGCAGAAAGCGGAAAAATTGTTTGGGAATATAAGTTTGATGATATTTTAAAAGGAACCGGAACATTTTGGGAAAATAAAAAAGATACAAATCCGGAAACTAAATATCTGATTATGCAAGGCAGCAGGCTGGGCTATTGGAATTCTTATGATGATGAATTTATTCCGAGCTTTAGAGCCGTTTCATATTTATCAGGTAAAGAATTATGGCAAATGAATGTTAAGAAAACCGACAGTTACAGCAGAGATGTTGACGGCTCGGCTTTAGTGGTTAATGATACGGCATATTTGGCTCTTGAAAATGGTTTCTTTACGATTTTTAATCCGAATCCGGCTGAAAAAGAATTATCGGACAATAAGCTTCAACCGAAAATTTATAAAGAAATTCAATATTACAATGATGAAGATTTGAAATTTCATGGGAATGATGTTGTTTCAGAATCATCGCCGACATTATTGAATACTATTATTTATACGCCGTCGGGTTCCGGCCATGTGTACGGCTACGATATTTCGAAAGGCAAAAATACATTCGATTTTTATGTAGGAACTGATATGGACGGTTCGGCTCCGGTTACTGATGACAATTGTTTACTGTTGTCGGTTGAAAAACAATATATGACGGGGCAGGGTGGGGCCATGAAATTAAATCCGTCAAAAACCGGGAAAGACGCCGTTGTTTGGTACTTTCCTGTCGAAA
>DYOF01000172.1 GCA_020720665.1 Acetofilamentum sp.
TTTTTGTGTATATCTCTGTTGTTTTGGGGCTGTTATGTCCGGACATATTTTGAAAATGCCTCATATTTTATCTGACTTGAATACAATGTGTTGCAAATGAACTTAGTGAAATGATCTCACGACCAAAGGGAGTAATGCCTTAAAGTATGTAACTTGCACTTGTCGGTGTTTTCACCTGACAGCCGGACAATTATCAGTTATGTGAGGTCAAAAGACCTCACAGGTGCATGGTTTATGTAGTTTGTCTTTTAAACTAACAGCTACCGTCTTCATAAAATACTTGATGTCATCTTCTTATCGCTTATATTTGTAAATCAGTTTTTGGACGGCTATGCCATCAAAAGAAATTTGCTGAAAAACAAAATCTTATCAGAATTAAAATCTATAACATTACCTATCAGCTAATTAAAAGCTAACTCACAGATTCATAATTATTTTAAAATTCTCTAATTTTAATATCTTCTATCGTCTGATTATCAATTTTTTATAAATTGGTTGTTCGCCTATAAGCCGTATAAAATACATTCCTGAATTAAACACATCGGTTGAAACATTTATTTTATCGGAATGTATTGCTGAAATTTCTTTTATTATTTTTCCGTTACAATCGGTAATTTGAATTTTATTAAAATTGTTGTTTCCCATAGTTAGGGTAAAAAAATCTTTTGCCGGATTCGGACTTATTACAACGGAATTATAAAGCAAATCGACATCTGTCAAAGAAATATTAACCGATAAATTAAAGATATTGCTTTCATCGAAGCCGTCGTGCACCCGAACAGGAACAGTTAAAATACCTGTATAATCCTGACTTGGTGTAATGCTCGAACCGTTTACGGTATAATTATCGCCGGGGTAAACGATAACTAAAAAATCGGACGGGAAATTACTGTCGGGGTCGTTTATTACTAAATCCTCAGCCTTTATTTCAGTTTCCTGATTAATAATTCCGCTAATGTTTTGCTGATTTGTAATAACAGGGGCTGTGTTGGATGCATTAAGATTTAAAATGGAAAAATCGTCGAAATAAAAACCGTCGGCAGTAACAGAACCGTCGCTCTTCAAAAGAAATTTGAATTTAACATTATTTGTTAAATAACTGCTCAAATCAATGGTTTCGTTAATCCATCCTGAGTTTCCTTCATAAACCGGTTGTCCGATAGGTTGAACACCGCCGCTGCCCGGAACGGTATGTTCGGTTTCAAGTGCCGTCCAATTTGAGCCGCCGTTGGTTGATACAAAAAATTGAACACAATCCCAACCGGCTTCAATATTCCATTTTGCCCAATAACTTACACTTGCAGAAGAATAGCTACTTAAATCAACGGCATTAGTAAGCACAATTGCACTATTTTCATTATTGATGTATTCGCCTGTTTCCGAATCGGTTATAGAACTTGTTTCCGAATGATAATCGCCGTTTGTTACCGACCATTTGCTCGAAGTCCAATTTCCTAAATCATCACCCGGGTCGTGCATAATGATGTTTGTTTTTCCCACAACTTTTGTTATAGTTTTAGAAAATGTAAAAATTCCGTTGTCAACAGAAATGGTGTAAGTAAATTCATCACCGATATTAATATCCTCATTTAAAAAATAGAATATTGAATCCTGTTTGTGTTCTAATAAATTAAATTCAGGAAATTGAACAGAAGCACCTGATTGAGCAAATGCATCGCTTGAAATTGAAACGGTAAATGTTCCGAGGGTATCTAAACCTATAAAATGAATATCAAAATTAAGATATCCGTGTTTTGCAACATAATTAGGGGTTAAATCACTAATTTCGGCATATTTTCCGGCAAGGCGAGTTAAGTATAGATTTGATTCGATGTTTTCTTCGCATAAAGGAATAATTTCAGCGGAAGAGGGCCAAAATGAATCGCCGGTTTCTTGTGTAAAAGCAAATATTTTATTTTTGGTGCTTTGTTCGCCGTACATCCAATCGCAGGCATCCCCGTTTACGGGATAAAGAATTTCCCAACCGTGTCCGGGAGTATATCCGTTATCTTTGGTCATTATTGCTGCATAAGTATCGTAAAGTGTTTCATCCGGTTCGGGTGTATTAATATTATCATAGCCCCAAGGGTAAATAAGTAAATTACTGTATGTATGATGATTATGAGCTAATTGAAACTCATGTGCTTCTGTAAACTCTTTCATCATTTGAGTTTCGGGTTCTGAAAACGCTGCCGTTCCTCTGTAAGTTTCCTAGCTTGTAGTTGGTGATGAACCTGAATCATCATATCCCCAATTAAAGCCGTAATTTCTGTTTAAATCAACTCCCGTCGTTCCGTCTTCGTTATTTTTACGATTTTTTCGCCACATGCCGCCTCCGTCAGGATCGGTGCTTTGATTATAGGCGTAACCGTCAGGATTTACACAGGGTATAAAATACATTTCAAAATTGTCAACTAAATATTGAATTTCACCCCCGTTTTCATAATTTTCAAGCATATACCACATTATATAAATAAGTTGCATCATTGATACCGGTTCTCTCGCATGATGAAGCCCGTTATACAATACTTCTGTTTCGTCGGGTTCATCAACGTTCGGATTATCAGATATTCTTACCCAATAAATGCCGTTTCCGTCATGAGTTGTGTAATTATTTGTAATTGGTTGTTTTATCGAAATTAAATTCGGATATAATGTTCTCATTTCATCAAGCTCGGTCATTATTTCACTGAGTGTCAAATTTCCGCCCATCGAACCTAAACTGAAGTTAGCCGGTGTTTTATCCGTTCGTACAATCGGTTCTGAATTATTATTTCTGTCTTTGTAAAATTTCTTTAAATCATCAATAATAACTTCATAGTTAAAATTATTTTCTTTCAGGATTTTTAATTCGGTTTCAGAAAATTCTCCGGTTAAAAAACCATCTTTATATTTAATGCCGAAATCAATAGCTAATCCTTTTTCAGTCAATATTTTAATATCGTTTTGTTTGACAGGAATTTTCACTCTTGAATAGTTTAAATTCTGTGCATTTAAACCACCGAACGCAAATATTACAAACAAATAACCGGTTAAAAATTTAATTTTTCTCATTTTAATTTTTTATGAATGTGCTTAGTTTGTTGAGTTAATTATTTTTTAAGGGAAAATTTTTTTTGTGTTTACATTAATTAATGTACACAAAAACCCTTTAATAACAGAAAAACAAACTTACACATTTTAAATGAAATTACCGATTGAAAAAAATATATTTTGAAAAAAAATATAAATGTCGTATTATTGAATAGTGTAATAAATTATTGACTAATTCATATAAAAATCTATACTATGATAAAACGAATATTTTTCATATCTGTAATCAGTTTAACTTTAATCGGAAGTTCTTACGGACAGTATTTGCATATCGGGGCAAAATCATTTTTTATGGCAAAAATTTACATGGGATTTTTTAAATATGATTTAGCCGATTATGTTTATTATTTTTCCAATGAATATAATGAAACTATACGTTTCGGCGGGCTTGAAGCCTCCGAATCAAAGTC
>DYOF01000173.1 GCA_020720665.1 Acetofilamentum sp.
AATAAATTGATATAAACCAAATCCTAATCCGAGTATTGTAATGAGAAAACCCCAAAACAAAATACTTTGATCTTTTACAGCTTCGGGAATAACCAAATCTGCTTCACCGGCAAAAGCCATAGCAGGTATAATTAATAAGGTAATAAAAGAGAAAAATTTTTTCATAAAAAATACTTAATAAATTGTTTAATAAATGGCATAAAAATGAATTAAAAAAATTGAATCTGTGTATCAATAAATTTGGTTTTGCAAATATATATAAATTTGTTCTCCAAAAAAATAACAAAAGCTAATATTACAACGTTTGAGTTATATTTTAAATTATTCTTAAAACGAGTAAGCCTGATTTGTTTTTTATTCAAATCCTAGTTCGCTTCCTATAGCCGCTTTCTGAACATAGATGACTTCAGTACATAATTCAGGACATTCAAACATATTCAAATTGGAATTCAGAACAAATATATTACATTAATAATCAGACAAATTAGAAATATAATCTTAAAAATTTGTACAATAATCATGAAAATTTTATTCAGGATTTTTTTTTTGAAAAAGTTTTTTATAACTTTATGCTTTGTTTTAAAAGCTATAAAAATTATATAATAATTAAAAAGACCAAATGAAAACTCCTTTGAAATTTATAAAAATTGTATTTGTTTTTGCAATATTTGCAACATATGCAGCCTGTGGAGACGACACAGAGAAAACAGACGGTAAAGACTCTTTAAACTCAGATGTTATTGAAATCACCGAAGACAATTTAATAACTTATTTAATTCCGTCGCCTAAAGATATGTTTGCTTTTACAAAAAACGAGCAACTTAAATACTCAGATAAAGTGTTAAATAATAAAGAAAATGCAGATAAATTTTTAGACACAAAATCATTGGAAATAGGTTTTGGAATTTATTCAGCTGATTTAGCATATACTGCCGCTTTTAACCAAACCAACACCGCCGGAGAATATTTAAAGGTTGTTAATAATTTAAGTGATAAAATTGGTTTAGGCAGTGTTTTTACAGAATCACTTTTAGAACGTTTTAAAAAAGTTGATAACAAAGACTCCCTTTTAAAAGTTACAAATGACACGTATTATGACATTGTTAAGTTTTTGGAAGAAAATGACCGAAATACCTCACTATCATTAATCTCTGTCGGCGGTTGGGTAGAAAGTTTATATATCGTTACCTCTCTTCAAAATAAATATATTAAAGAAAATGAAATTATACAATTGATAGCCGATCAAAAAAATATTTTTGAAAATTTAATGCTGTCATTAGAACAAAGAGAAGCCGACGAAAATATCAGTTTGGTTATTCAGGAGTTAAAACCGATAAAAGATATTTACGACCAATTAGAAGTGATAAAAATTGAAAACCCTAATAAAGTAACTCCCAAACCCGGACAAATTATGGTCGGCGGTACTACAAAAATTGTAATAACCGAGCAACAATTTAACAGTTTAAAAGAATCTATTGCCACTGTCAGAAATAAATTAGCCGGTTCAAACGTTTAATCTAAATCTTAAATAAAAAAATGAATATTATGAAGTCAAAACTTATATTAATCTTTTCAATAGCTGTTCTGTTTCCTGCTTTATCAAAAGCACAAGGATTATGTTCTGATTTTTTTAAATACAGATTGCCTGAAATTTCATATAGTTACAACGACCAATCAAGTAGTGCCGTATGCGTTACCGGACAAACCTATGAATTTGTTTTGCCCCTATTAAAAGGTAAAGATTATCGTTTAAAGTTTTATGCAGCAGCTGTTTTTAACAATAAAATAAACTTCAAAATTATTGATGAAAGTTCTCATGAAACAATTCTTGACCTGCCCGGAGAATCTTCATCAAGAAATGAAGGTACTTGCGTTTTAGCCGATTTTTATGACGGAGACACCGGAAAATCAAAGCATCCGTACTTTGATTTTTTCCCGGTAACATCAACAAATTTAAAAATAATTATTGAAGTATTACCCGCTGAACTAGAATCAGAAACCGACCCTAACATAAAAAAACAAGTAAAAGTTAATCGAGGTTGTGTTACGGTTGTTGTTTTAGATAAACAAACAGATAATTCATCGTTTTAAATTATAAAAACTTTAAAAAGGTCGGCAATATTGCCGCCTTTTTTCTTTTATGAAAATACTTTACTCTCTATCAGTATTAAGTTATTCCGCTTTAATTTACTTGGTATCTTTTTTAAATACAAAGGCAAGATTAAGAAGCTCAGGAATAAAAAATACATTTAAGTTAATTCATACTATTCCAAAATCACAACAAATCATATGGTTTCATTGTGCTTCCTTAGGTGAATTTGAACAAGCCCGAAACCTTATAGATAAGATAAAACAAAACAAATCTGAATATAAAATTGCATTAAGTTTTTTTTCCCCTTCGGGCTACGAAATCAGAAAAAATTATCCGAACGCCGATTATGTTTTTTATTTACCCACAGATACAAAAAGAAATGCAAAAAAACTAATTCGCCTTTTAAACCCGAAAATAGTAATTTTTGTGAAATACGAATTTTGGCACTATTATTTAACTGAAATAAGAAAAAATAATATTCCGAGCTTTTTAATTTCCGGAATTTTCAGAAAAAATCAAGTATTTTTTAAATTTTATGGTAGCTTTTTTCAAAATATCTTAAAAACATTTGAACATTTATTTGTACAAAATATACAATCTGAGAAATTATTAGAATCTATTGGTATTAAATCTGTTACAGTAACCGGAGATACTCGTTTTGACAGAGTTTCAGAACTTTCTGAAATTAAAAAAGAGTTTGAACTTATTAAGCGGTTTGCAAATAATCATTCAATATTAGTCGCAGGAAGCACTTGGAAATCTGACGAAGAAATTTTAATCAGATATTTTAATGAAACAGATAACTCGAATTTGAAATTGATTATTGCACCACATGAAATATCAAATGAAACTATTCATCGAATTATTAATTTATCTGAAAAAAATATAATAAAATATTCAGAAGCTGACGAAAAAAACGTACACGAAAAACAGATATTACTGATTGATAATATTGGTATGCTTGCTTCATTATATGCTTATGCGGATTATGCCTATATCGGCGGCGGATTTTCAAAAGGAATACATAATACTTTGGAAGCTGCCGTAAATAAAATTCCGGTTATTTTCGGACCGAAGTATCAAAAATTTGAAGAGGCTAAACAATTAATAAACAGAAACATCGCATTTTCAATTTCCGATTATAAAGAATTTCATGAGATTTTGAGTAAACTGGTTTTAAAAACCTATGTTTTTGATAAAAACGCTTCAGATAATTTCTTTAAAGAAAACATAGGTGCGACAAATAAAATATTTGAAGCGTTACATCCTTATTTGTAAGTAAAAACTAACAATTTTTTAATTCCTCAGAGGCTTTTTTTTAAACAACAAAAAACCCGCCGGTTAAGTAGTAAAACAGAGGGTTTTTAGTATATAAATTACAATT
>DYOF01000032.1:0-15989 GCA_020720665.1 Acetofilamentum sp.
GCGTATTTTGGTCTAAAATGCTTTTTACTTTGCTGTGAATTAACTCAAATTCTTTGGTTTCGTGATTTGAAGGTGTTACATTCCAATTAAAATCATTCAGGTAAAAAATATCGTGAATGTCATTATACGGAATAAAAGCGATTTTCTCGGCATCAAAAGCTCCCAACATTACAGGCGGTAAATATTTATCAAAAGTACGGGCTTTACCGATTGTGAGAATCAGTTGCACAAAGGATTTATAAATATCTGCAATTCCTTTTTTAGCTTCTGCCCAAAGTAAACTTTCTTGTTCAAAAAGTTCTTTATGGGTTTGGTGCATTGAAACACAAAAATCAACATTTCCGATAATTTTTGTATTGTCGTAAATCCAAAAGTAATCGGTTGCTATTTTGTTTTTTAGTTCTTCTTCTCGTATGTTTAAATCGTATGCCATACTTTTTTTTATAATTTCAGATGTTGGTAACGGAATTATAAATTCAAATGTTTTTTAATTTCATTTAATTTATTTAACGCTTCAACAGGAGTTAAGTTATTAATATCCAAATTCTTAATCTCGTCACGTATTTGAGATAAAACCGGATCGTCTAATTGAAAAAAACTCATTTGAAAACCTTCTCTGTGAGCGGCTAAATCATCAACTTTTTCTATTAAATCTTCTCTTCTGTGAGTTTTCTCCAATTCTTTTAATATCTCATCAGCACGTTTAATAATACTTCGGGGCATTCCGGATAATTTTGCGACATGAATACCAAAACTGTGCTCACTTCCGCCTTTTACCAATTTCCGCAGAAAAATAATTTTTTGATTTATTTCTTTTACAGAAACATTATAGTTTTTAATACGAGAAAATGATTTTTCCATTTCATTTAACTCATGATAGTGTGTAGCAAATAAGGTTTTTGCTTTTACATGCGGATGTTCATGAATATACTCAACGATTGACCATGCAATTGAAATTCCGTCGTAAGTACTTGTTCCTCTGCCTAATTCATCAAAAAGTATTAAACTGCGAGACGATAAATTATTTAAAATACTTGAAGCTTCATTCATTTCGACCATAAATGTAGATTCACCGGAAGAAATATTATCTGATGCCCCTACCCGAGTAAATATTTTATCAACGAAGCCTATTTCGGCTTTTTCAGCAGGAACAAAGCATCCAATTTGAGCCATTAAAACAATTAAAGCCGTTTGCCTTAACAAAGCAGATTTTCCGGCCATATTCGGACCGGTTATAATCATTATTTGTTGTTTGCCGTCATCCAATTTTACATCATTCGGAATATAGGGTTCATCAATGGGTAATTGAACTTCAATAACCGGGTGTCTTCCTTGCGTAATTTTAATTTCATTTGTTTCATTTACAATAGGTTTTGTATATTTATTTTCTATTGAAACATTTGCAAATGCTGCTAACACATCTAATTTGCCTACACCCTGTGCCGTAGTTTGAATTAAGGGAATATAATCCGTTAATGCAACAATTAATTTATTAAATAAGTCAGTTTCAATATCCAAAATTCGTCCTTCAGCACCCAATATTTTTTCTTCATATTCTTTTAATTCCTGATTTATATAGCGTTCAGAACTGACTAAAGTTTGTTTTCTCGCCCATTCATCAGGCACTAAGTTTTTGTATTTATTTCTTATTTCAAAATAATATCCGAAAACGTTATTAAAACCGATTTTCAGAGATGCTATACCGGTTTTATATGCTAAATCTCTTTGCAAATTATCTAAATAATCTTTACCTGAAAAAGATAAATTTCTGTATTCGTCAAGTTCTTCTGATATTCCGGATTTGAAAACATTTCCTTTTTGTACGGCTGTAGGCGGATCTTCATTTATTTCATTCTCAATTCGGTCTCTGATATGAATACAAGGATTAAGACCGTCTGCAAGTTGTTGTAAATTTCTGTTTGTAGATTGTTCACAAATAACTTTAATTTTTGCTACGGCATATAAAGCATTTTTTAATTGATAAACATCTCTCGGATTTATTTTACCTGATGCTATTTTTGAATTCATTCGCTCTAAATCTCCGGTTTGTTTAATTAAACCTACAATTTCATCCTTAATTTCGCGATGTTCTGTTAAAAACTCAGTCAAATTTAATCGCTCGTGAATACTGTTTAGATTTTTTAAAGGAAATGCCAACCAACGTTTCATTAAACGAGAACCCGGAGGGGAAACCGTTTTATCAATCACATTTAATAAACTTTTTGCCCCTTCCCCGTAAGAATTAAAAAGTTCTAAATTTCTGATTGTAAATTTGTCTAACCATACATAATTATCTTCTTCAATGCGAGAAATTCCTGTAACATGCTTAATATCTCTATGTTCTGTTAAATCTAAATATTGAAGAATGGCTCCGGCAGAGGTTACTCCTAATGTCATTTCATTCACACCAAAACCTTTTAAACTGTTTGTGTCAAATTGCTTTAACAGGCGTTCTTTTGATGTTGATTCAGTAAATGCCCAGTCTTCAAGTTTATATGTATAATATTTCGTACCGAATAGTTCTTTGAACTGTTCATATTTACTTCTTTCATACAATACTTCTTTAGGCGAAAAACCCGACAATAATTTATCAATATAATGATTTGACCCTTGTGCTAAATAAAATTCACCTGTAGAGATGTCTAAAAAAGCAACACCCGACACTTGCTTTTCAATATGAACAGCTGCAAGGAAGTTATTTTCACGATGCTCTAAAATATGTTCACTGATTGCCACACCGGGTGTAACTAACTCTGTAACACCTCTTTTCACTATTATCTTTGTTTTTTTTGGGTCTTCCAATTGTTCACATATTGCTACGCGTTGTCCTGCCCTTACTAACTTTGGTAAATAAGTATCCAAAGCATGATACGGGAAACCGGCTAATTCAACAAATGAAGCTGCACCATTTGCTCTTTTTGTAAGCGTAATTCCTAAAATTTCGGAAGTTTTAATCGCATCATCCGAAAACGTTTCATAAAAATCTCCGACACGAAACAATAAAACGGCATCAGGATGTTTTGATTTAATCTGATTGTATTGTTTCATCAAAGGAGTTTCAACAATTTTTTGTGACATGCGAAGAATTTTATGAAAATAAATTTCAAAATTAATAATTTTAAAGTTGTTACCGAAAAATGATTCTTATCATTAAAAAACTTTATTTACATGTTTAACAAGTATATCAAAATATTTCTCTGATAAGAAAATCACATCTAATTTAGCGTTTTAAATATGAACATAATTAGCTAATATAAACTAAGAATTCAGTTATAAATGAAAACAATTTTAGTAATCGGAGCGGGGCTGTCTGCATCTACCCTTATAAAATACCTATTAGAAAATTCTGAAATACATGAATGGAAAATTCGAGTCGGAGATTATTCAAAAGAAACGGCCGAACGAAAAATTAAAGGTCATAAAAACGGCGAAGCCTTTAAATTTGATATTTTTAATGAAACGCAAAGAGATGAAGAAATTAAAAAATCAGACATTGTAGTTTCAATGTTACCTGCAAGTATGCATTACATGGTTGCCGAACGTTGCATAAAACATAAAAAAAACATGGTTACGGCTTCTTATGTTTCAAAAGAAATTAATGCAATGGCTGATGATATTGAAAAAAACGGCATAATAATTTTGAATGAAATAGGTGTAGATCCGGGAATTGATCATATGTCGGCAATGCAAATTATTGACAGAATTAAAGAACAAGGAGGTATAATAACCGCCTTCAGGTCATATACAGGAGGTTTGATTTCACCAAGATATGATAATAATCCATGGAATTACAAATTTACATGGAATCCCAGAAACGTAGTAGTTGCAGGGCAAGGCCCTGCTGCACAAATAATCGTCAACGGAAAATATAAATACATTCCCTATCATAAATTATTTACACGAGTCAGCAGAACTGAAGTTTTAAATTACGGTGAATTTGAAGTATACCCAAACAGAGATTCCTTAAAATACAGAAAATCATATGGTTTAGAGAATATTCCGACTATGATACGAGGAACGATGAGACGTCCCGGATTTTCAAAAGCATGGAATGCATTTGTTCAATTAGGAGCAACCGATGACTCATATACTTTGGATAACTCCGAACATATGAGCTACCGAGAATTTATAAATACGTTTTTAAAATATGTTCCCGATGAAACCGTAGAAGAAAAAATTTGTAAGTATTTAGGGATAGAAGAAGATTCAGGAGTAATGTACAAACTAAGATGGTTAGGGGTTTTTAAGGATACTAAAATAGGATTAAAAGAAGCTACACCGGCACAAATTCTTCAGAAAATTTTGGAAGAAAAATGGAAATTTACCGAAGAAGACAGAGATATGATTGTAATGCAGCATATTTTTGAATATACTTTAAATAACCAATCATATGAAATTGTGTCTTCAATGGTGTATGAAGGAGAAGACAGTATAAATACTGCAATGTCTGCAACAGTAGGTCTTCCCGTAGGTATTGCGGTTAAGATGATTTTAACCGGAAAAATTACGGAAAAAGGTGTTCAAATTCCGGTAAACAAATCAATTTATGAACCTGTTCTTGAGGAATTAAAAAAATATAAAGTGGAATTTATTGAAGAGAAAAAAGAAATAAATTAAATAAATTAGGCTGTTAAAATTTGACAGCCTAATTTATTTATTGATGTGTTTCGATAATCTTTAATGCCAAATTAAAGTCAACACGAAAAAAAGTATCAGCTTCTTCGCCTTCTAAAATCAAGGTGTTATCTGTAATTTCAATTATTTGAAGACCTTCATGTTCTCCGTATAAATACGCTTGATTATTCGGACTTAAATGTAAAATACTTATACCTTTTTTTTTCTCTTTAATTGCACATAAGTCATTATAAATTCCGCCGGGATTTTTAAATTTAAGTTTTAAATCCTGAACAACTTTTGACATACCTTTTTTCAATGTTTCAATTTCAGGTTTTTCGGTCAATTCAATTTCTTCAAATTTATACTTTAAGTCGTGTTCAATATTAATTATCAGGCCGGTTTTATCTTCATCGGTATTTAAAATATTTTCTGTTTTCATAAAAAATACACGATGGGTTTTTGGTTCCCTGTAAAAGTTTCTGAAAAGTGTTTCAAAAAATGCTTTCATTTTATTTTAAATAATATTATTTTTTTACAAAAATACTTTTTTCATTTTAATATAAAAAAGAAAAGCACCCGAATTCGGATGCTTTTAAAATTATTTTATTTAAAAATTATTTAAGCACTACAATCTTTGAAATCAATACAGCGTTTTTGTCTGACATTTTAATTGTATATACGCCATCTGTTAAATCTGAAATATTAATTATGTCAGAGTCAGTAATTTTTGAATATACATTTTTTCCTGAAATGTCATAAATTTCTACTAATTTACCCTTTGAATGTTCAACAGTAACAGTATTTTTTGAAGGGTTAGGATATACCGTCAAATTATTGTTAATATCTTCAACACTTGTAGGAACAACCGTAATCGTTAATTCGGCGGTATTGCTTTCTCCGCATCCGTTTATGGCTTTACAACCCAACACTCCGGGTGTAACGGTATTATCAAAAGTAATATCTATTGAATTAGTGCTACTTGAGCCGGTCCAATTGGTGTAAGGGATTGTCCATTCAAAATTAGCATATAATTGATTATCAACAGAATATGTTTCGGTTTGCCATGCGGTTGGTGATGCATTTCCGGTAATTGTGCTAATAGTTGCAGGAGCTGAACCGGCAACATAAATTGTTTTTGTAAAAACATCAGAACCTGCACTGTCATAAACTGTCAAGCTGACTGTTTTTTCACCGGCACTAGTGTATTGAACTGTATGAGGACCTTCTCCCATTGCAGCTGCAGGACTTGCATCGGTGCCAAAATCCCAGTCATAATGATTAATTAAACCTTCTGAATTACTTGTAAAGGTAACATCGGTATTTACGCAAAACAGAGTATCATGGCTTGCGGCATCAGTTGATGTGAAACCGGCGACTAATTCAACAAACGGCTCTCCGAATTGGAATATTCCGTCGCTCCATTCTCCGCAAAAAGTTCCTATGTAACCTTTTGCATCGGAAACAAAATCAACCGAAATCATCTGATAATTTTGATAGTAATCGGTTAAATCTGTCCAAGTTTGACCATTATCAAGAGTATATGAAAATCCCATTTTGGAAGGAGGACCAGAATCAGCACCCACCGACACAAACATTGAAGTTCCGGGTACGAAAGAAATTCCGCTTCCGTAAAAATTTCCGACAGGCGTAAGTGCAGACCAAGTTACGCCTCCGTCATTTGTAGAATAAAGGTCAGAACCTGTATCCACAGCAATTCCGTTTATGCCGCTATCATCAAAAGCAATTTCCATTTGTGTGTCTGCAGTAGCAGTATGTATGACATAAACATTCCAAGTATTTCCTTTATCTGTTGACTTATAAATTCTTCCTTTATTCGTGGTAAACCAAATGGTATTACCTACTGCAGTATAATAACCTACAATACCCCACTCACTTGCTAAAGGATTGGGAATATTTGCACCTGAAATGCGTGTCCAATTACCTCCGCCGTTGCTTGTAACATATATTTCAAAATCACCACCTTCCGGGTCACCTTGTACAAAACCGTCAGTTTCATTAAAAAAGTGAACAATATTAAAGAAACTTGATGAACCTGCACCGCTTAAAACAGCTGTCCAAGATGCTCCGCCATCGTAGGTTCTTAATATTTTATTAGATGTTCCGGTACCATAAGCTGCAATGTAAGCTGTATCCTTGTTTACTCCTGAAATCATCGAGAAAGCCGTTGCGGGTGTAGTAACCGTACCGCTTGTCCATGTTGCGCCGCCGTCAATGGTTCGGGTAAAATCTTTATAATTAGCGTTGCCGCCGCTTCCGTCTCTCCCGATAGCCCATGCTACTTTTCCGTCCACTCCGTCAATATAACCCGGGTATTCTGAGGCATGAGGAAAATCGGAATATTGTTTTACAATAAGAAAATCTTCATTACCTGCTGTAGTCGGTTGAATGTTTATAACCGCTGCATTGTCGTCATTAAAATTATAAACAGACGGAGTTAAATCTCCTAATGCATAATAACCGTTTGACGAGCCGCTCCAACCCCAATTCACATGAAATTTATCGGTGGCATCATAACCGTCAAATACAAAAGCATGTCCACCTGAACTTGCACTGTGTCCTGAATAATATACCGGTCTTGCAGCATCTAATTCAGTTTTTAGTAAAAGAATCCAATTCGGGTCTGTATAATCTGCACGTCTCACATAATCAATAGATTGGTCATATTTAAAATAATTTGCCATAGCCATTGGAACATCAACGCTGGTAGCACCCGAACCGTTTGCATCATAATCCATATCAACAGACACACCGCAATGGTACATTAACCATGCAATAGCAGTGTTTCCTGAAGTATTGCCCATACTTGACCATTGGTAATTGCCATCCTGAAAAATTGCGGATTGAGTTCCGTGCACATCATGGGTATAAGTGTGCCAACTTACTCCTGTTACAGGAAATTCATAATAGTTCATAATTTGAGCCATAGCTGTGGCAACACAACCTGTTGGTGTTCCTGACGGGCAATAGGTATTATAACCGTTCAATTGATCCCATGTAGTTGTTAAAAGCGGAGTTACAACTTTTCCGCCTTCTTTAAATTGTCCCTTTGCTATATTATCCCACTCTTCTTGTGCATTTTCATTTTTTATGCTATTTTTAACTGCATAAGAAATTTGAACACTGTAATTATCAATCCACCATTTGAATTCCGGACGATAATTTGATTCGGGAACACTTCCGGTTTCCGAATAGGCTAAAATAGGTTGAACATTGTCATCCGCAGAAATAATTACAAAACCTCCGTTCTCATAATTTACAATATACATTGTATTTAATTCTTCGTAAATTTCTGTTTTAACAGATTTTAAATTGAGTTGAGTTTTTGTTTTATTCGACAAGTATGATGTTGCAATACTAACAGCATATTCTTTTGTTATCGGATTAGAATATACCTCCGACATAAAAGTAAGCACAAATAAAATAAGTAATAAACGTTTCATAATATTATTTTTTGTTAATAAATTTAAAAACACAAATATATAAAATTTGATAAATAAATTGTAAAACCAGAAAATAAAACACAAAAAAATATTTTTATTAACTGATAAGACCCCAATTATAATCTGTTGGTTTTAATTGTTTTAGTTTGTTTTCAAGTAATTGATTTTGAGGATTTTCAAGATAAATATCTGTTTTCAAAACATCATCGGCAATATGAGCTGCTAATTGTAAAATTTTGTAATCTTTGGTTAAATCGGCTAATTTTAATTCAAAGGGTAAACCGCTTTGGCGTGTGCCTTCAGATTCACCGGGTCCTCTCAATTTCATATCGGTTTCGGCAATTTTAAAACCGTCATTTGTTTGAACCATAGTCTCTATTCGAGTTTTTGCTTCTTTTGAAAGTTTGTAGGATGTCATTAAAATACAAAAGGATTGATAGTCGCCTCTGCCTACTCGTCCTCTTAGTTGGTGTAGTTGCGATAAGCCGAATCGTTCTGCACTTTCGATAAGCATAACTGAAGCATTCGGAACATTAACCCCCACTTCTATAACCGTTGTCGCAATCATTATATTTGACTTCCCTTTAATAAACCGATTCATTTCGTTTTCTTTTTCATTCGGTTTCATTTTTCCGTGAACAATACTAATCATATACTCCGGCGGAGAAAATTCGCTTAAAATATGTTCATAGCCTTCTTCTAATGCTTTATAATCGAAGTTCTCCGATTCTGAAATCAGCGGATACACAATATAGATTTGTCTGCCTTTTTTAATTTCGTCTTTTAAAAATTTATAGACTTGTAAGCGTTTTGGCTCGTATGTATGAATTGTTTTAACGGCTTTTCTTCCGGGAGGCAGTTCATCAATAACAGATAGGTCTAAATCTCCGTAAACGGTCATTGCTAATGTTCTCGGAATTGGTGTTGCTGTCATCACAATCATATGAGGCGGCAACTGATTTTTACTCCACATCTTTGCTCTTTGAGCAACTCCGAACCGATGTTGTTCATCAATAACTACTATGCCTAAATTTTTAAATTTAACGGTATCCTCAATTAATGCGTGTGTGCCAATTAAAATTTGTATTTTTCCGTTTTCCAAGTTTTCGTGTATTAAGCTACGTTCTTTTGTTTTTACGGAACCTGTTAAAAGAGCAACTTCAATATCTAAACCGCTGAGAAAGTCTGAAATTGTTTTAAAATGTTGTTGTGCCAAAATTTCGGTCGGTGCCATTAATGCAGCCTGAAATTTATTATCCAATGCAATGAGCATGAGCATCAAACCGACTAATGTTTTCCCGCTTCCGACATCGCCTTGCAACAAACGATTGGATTGCTTTCCGGATGAAAAGTCATTTCGGATTTCTTTAATAACTCGTTTTTGTGCTTGAGTTAATTCAAATTGTAATTTTGTTTTATAAAATTCTGAAAAATAGCTCCCGATAATCGGAAATTCATATCCTTTATATGAATTTTTCCGCTTATATTTTTGTTTCAGTATTTTTAATTGGATGAAAAAAAACTCTTCAAACTTTAATCTGAACAATGCTTTTTGTAACATTATATTATTTGACGGAAAATGTATATTCCGAATTGCATCATGATGAGAAATCAACTTTAATTTTTCTGTTAGATATGCGGGAAGCGTTTCAGGTATTTTCGAATCTGTTTTTTCAAAAACATTTGCAATAATTGTTCTGAAAACTTTTGAGTTTATATTTTTCTTATTAAGTATTTCTGTTGATGAATATACACTATAAAGACTTGTTGAAAGTTTTTGTTTAGCTTCTTCCGGTTTATCAATTTCGGGATGTGCAATATTCAGTTTATTTCCGAAGCGGGAAGGTTTTCCGAAGATAATATATTGTTTACCGGCATCAATATTTTGTGAAATCCATTTAACACCTTTAAACCATATTAATTCTATGGTTCCGGTTTCGTCTTTAAATTGTGCGGTTAAATATGATTTTTTTCCGCTGCCTTTTAATTGAAAATTCGAAATAATACCTATTGATTGTATGTTCTGTAACTGTTCGTTAATTTCGTTTACTTTGTAATATTTTGAACGATCAATATACCTGAACGGGAAATAATATAACAAATCTTTTAAAGTAAATAAATTTAATTCCTTATTTAAAAGTTCGGCTCGTTTAGGTCCTACACCTTTAAGAAATTGTATATCTTTATCGAACTCCTGCAAAAGTATAATTTAAAAGTTTTGTTCCCTTTTTAACACCAGTCCGCCGGTTTGCTCCACCCAAATAATAATTTTTTGCCCTTTACTGATATTATTAACAAAATGGGGTGCTGCCGCATAAAAACTGCGTACTCCCTCTTTTCTGGCTTTTTCGCTGTCTGTCATCATTTCAGAAAATTCCTTTAACCGATTGTAATAACTTAGTTTTTCTATTCCGTATATTTCATCGTCATCTCTGTGAAAAATATACGGCACACCGAGTGAATCGGTTGTTTGAAGCATTATACCGTCATCTTTTGCTACTTCTTCACTGAAAATTTTATAGGGCATGACCATGTTTATATTTTTTCCTGATTCTATTTCGGCATATTCAAAATTCATAACTAAATTTAAAAAATAAATATCTTTACCTTTAATTTGAATATCTTGTGTTTCAGGCAAATAATCGTCTAACTCATAATCATAATAATAAATTTTTAACGAGGTTTTATTTTCAATATAATTGACATCAACTATTTCCATTTTTGCAACGACATAACTTTTATCTAAGTTTTTTATTACGGTTTTCATTTCTTTAATCCGTTTTTGGTTTTCAACAAAATCATCAACAGTGCTTAAAGCAGATGATAAACCGACAATACCGAATAAGACCAAAAAAATACCTAATAAAACGGGTAATTTGGTAATTATTCCCATAAATGTTTTAATGGTTTCACTTGATATGATGTATATCTTTTCTAAAAATGGTACTCCTAAATTTCTGCTGACAGATTCGTGTGCCAATTTTCTGACGCGTATTGCATTTATTGACGTAAAAATCAGGTATAATATAAGAAAAACTAACAATAAAATATAGCCTGATTTTGTTGTAAACAAATATAAAATAAAATCAGAAACCGGTTCCAGAAACCAATTGATTTGTTTTAATAATTCTTGTGAATTTCCCATTTTTTTTAAATTATTCGGTTTGTTAAAAAATCGGTGTAATTAATTATATCTCAGAACTTAATCGATATTCTCCAATATTTCTATTCCGCCCTTGGTATGAATTACGATTTTATATGTTTTGTTTTCTTCAAATTCATTTAATTTTTGAATATCCTGAACCATACTTCCGAAAATGCCTTCAATTTCTTCTGTTTTTCCGTTTTTAACTTTTTCAAATAATTCTGACATTCGATTGATGTATGCCGTGTCAGCTTTTGCATTATTAAATACTTGCGGAAAACCTTGGTCATCATAATAGTTGAACAATAATTTTCCGTCTTTTGCCGGCATACTGTTCGTAAATATTTTATAGGGGAAAGCAATTTTTACTTCTCTTCCGGAAGTATCTTTAACGGGAACAACATAAAAATCAAAAGATAATTCTTGACCGGGAAGTGTTAATGTATCACTGTTAAAAGCATCTGCATTATCTTGGTCATAAAATTTAATAACAAATGTAATATTTGCCGTATCTTTTTCAATTATTCGAAATTTTACGGGAACGGTTTCTTCTTTCAAAAAGTGAATTTTTTCTTCCAATTTTGCAATTGTTTTTTCTTGTTCTTTCACAAAATACTTAAATGCATAATATGCTCCGGTTCCTACAATTCCGAGGATTAAAACAGTAATTAAAAGTTTTTTCATTTTATTATTTTTAATGTTTATATTTCAATTTTTAATCCGTCATATGCCGGATATATGTTTTCGGGTAAAATTTTGATTAAATCGGTATAAAATCCTAATTTATGACTGATGTGCGTTAAATATGCTTTTTTGGGTTTCAGTTTTTTTATTATTTCAAGAGATTCTTCTAAGTTAAAATGCGAAATGTGTTTTTTTATCCTTAAAGCTGTGATTATCAATACTTCCAAATTGTAAAGTTTTTTTATTTCCTCTTCCGAAATGTAATTCATATCGGTTATGTATGCAATATTTTTAATTCTGAACCCAAACACGGGAAGTTTGTCATGTAAACCCCTTATCGGTTGCACTTCAACAGAATTAATTTTAAAAGGCTTATTTTCAATATCATGAAAAATCATTTTTGGGATACCCGGATAATCTTTTCGTTCTACAACATAAGCAAAATCTCTGGATTGTAATAAATCGTTTACTCGTTTTTCGGCAAATATATCCATCGGTTTGTTTTGTATATAATTAAACGCTCTGACATCATCTAATCCGCCGATATGGTCTTTATGTTCATGGGTTAACAATATTGCATCCAAGTTTGTAACTTGCTCTCTTAACATTTGTTGCCTAAAATCAGGACCTGCATCTATTAAGATATTTCTATTTTCATATGAAATCAAAATTGAACTTCTTAAACGCTCATCTCTCACATCGTTTGACCTGCAAATATCACAATCACAACCTATTAACGGAACGCCTTGTGAAGTTCCGGTGCCCATAAACGTAATTCTCAATTTTATTTATAATTTAGTTAAATTTTCTGCTAAAATACTAATTTTGTAATTTCTGACAAATTGTTTATTAACTCTTTTCAATAAATTGTAATGATTCAACGAATTGTAATTCTTTTAATGCTAATAATACTAAACGGTTCGAATAGTTATGCTCAAATAAATATCGGCGGAAAACCGATTAGTCTTATCGAAAAAAATCTTAAACACCATATTCCCTTATATCAAATTCATACTTTTGATAATTCTGAACTTATTGCAGAAGCAGAAGTGAATGATTCAAAAGATATTCCTTGGCAATTCGGAAAAAATATTGATGTAGAAATTGATATAATTAAACATGCAGTGATTGATACTTTGAAAAACGGTAAATTGTATCGTTATGAAATATGTTCTGAAAATGCGATTACAATTAATATTCGATTCAAAAAATACATAGTTCCCGAAAATACTGTTTTGTACATTTATAGTTCTGATAAAAAAGATATTATCGGCGGATTTACAAATAAAAATATGCAAGAAAGCGAAACCTTTGCTACAGGCTTAATTAAAGGCGACAGAATAATAATTGAGTATTTTGAACCAAATAACTCAAAGTTTCATGGCAAATTAATTATTGACAGAATAACTCACGGATTCAGAACAGTTTCTGATTACAATAAAGGTTTCGGGCAATCAGGTGCCTGCAATATGAATGTTGCTTGTTCGGATGCCGACGATTGGCGAAATGAAATCAAATCTGTGTGTATGCTGGTTTCCGGAAGCTCAGGGTTTTGTTCGGGAACATTAATAAATAACACAAAAGATGACGCAAAACCGTATATTTTAACTGCCGATCATTGTTATCATAATCCTGCAGATATTATTTATATGTTTAATTGGGAAAGCGAAACTTGTAATAACCCGACATTATCACCGGCTCATGATGATTTATCCGGTTCTGTCCTTGTTGCTCGAAACAGTGTGTCCGATTTTTGTTTGTTTGAAATGAATGATATTCCGCCTTTTAATTATGAAGTGTTCTATTCCGGTTGGAATATTTCTGATAATCAATCAAATAACTCTGTTTGCATTCATCATCCGAGCGGTGATATTAAAAAAATATCGTTTGACGACCATCCGCCTGTTTCTGATTTTTATGAAGGATATATAGGCCTTGAAAATTCACATTGGAAAGTCATTTGGGACAGAAGTACAACAACGGAATCCGGCTCTTCCGGCTCTCCGCTTTTTAATGAATCCCGTCAAATCATCGGGCAACTGCACGGCGGTTATGCATCATGCGGAAACTTAAATGAACCGGATTGGTACGGAAAATTGTCATACTCGTGGAACTACGACGATTCTGCTGAAAAACAGCTGAAAATATGGTTGGACCCTTTAAATCTGAATATCGAAAACTATACCGGATATGACCCTAATGCCCCTAAATTTGATATTGATGCTCAAATATTATCAGTTAACGCACCAAAAAACAATTTCATTAATCAATTTGCCATCACACCTTCAATTAAAATAAGAAATAAAGGTCTGCTGCCTTTAACATCATTTACTGCCGAATACACAATTAACAATAACGCCCCTGTTTCTTACACATGGACAGGTAATCTGAATTCCGGAGAATATACCGATATAAATTTTGAAGAACTTACTTTAGAATCCGGAGTTTATTTATTTAAGGCTAAAATTTACAAACCAAATTTAACCGAAGACCAAGATACTACAAACAATACATCGCAAAATGAATTTTACATACAAGAAATTGTCTTTTTTGATGATTTTGAATCAGATAACAGTTGGTATTTAACCGGTGAATTTGAAATTGACCAACCGAAAGGATTAGGAGGAGAAAACGGATACCCTGACCCCGCTGTTGCTGTCTCTGGCAGCCAAATATTAGGAACTGATTTAAACGGCTTAGGCAATCATCCGGGCGATTACGAAAATAATATCGATTTTTATGAATTTGCAGAATCACCGATGATTGATTGCAGAAATTTTACTCATACTACGCTTAGTTTAAAACGGTGGTTAGGAAGCGGTATCGGATATCTCGACGGGGCTTTAATCCGAATTTATTCAGATACGGCTTGGGTAACAATTTGGAACAATTTCGATTTAAAAATTACAGATTCGGAATGGAAATCTGAAATGATTGATATTTCTGATTATGCCGACGGTAAAAAAATTAAACTGCAATTCATAACCGGCTCCACCGATTATGCCGAACAATATTGCGGTTGGAATATTGACGATTTTATTATTTCAGGTATCAGAAATGAAACACCTATTGATTACACTGATAAATATAAAATTAAGCTATTTCCTAACCCGGCAGATAAATATTTTTATATCGAATTTAATGATATGTTAATAACTGATGCAAATATCAGCATAAGCGATATCAGCGGAAAAACTATTTTTTTAAAAAATTATACAGAATTTGAAATTAAAACACTAACAAATTCAGATTATAAAAAAAGTTATATTAAAATAGAAATGTCTGAACACACGGCTCAACCACTGTTCATTAAAATAACAACAAATAATCAAACATTTGTAAAGAAACTTATCTTTTTCAATAAATAAAATGACTCAAACGAAAAACGGCACCATATATTTAATTCCTACAACACTGGGTGATTCTGACCTTGCTGCTGTAATTCCCAAAAAAATAAACAATATAATTGAAGATACACAATTCTATATCGTTGAAAATTCAAGAACTGCCGGACGTTATATCAGAAAATTATCCGCACATAAAAATATTGATGAAATTACATTTTTTGAACTGAATAAACATACCGACACCAATCTGCTGTCAGAATTTTTAAAGCCTGTTTTTTCAGGAAATAACATCGGAATTATTTCAGAAGCAGGGAACCCCGGTATAGCCGACCCCGGCGGTGAAATAATAAAAATTGCTCATCAAAAAAATATTAATGTTGTTCCCTTAGTGGGTCCCTCTTCAATTTTATTGGCATTAATTTCTTCAGGTTTAAACGGACAAAATTTTGCATTTAACGGTTATTTGCCTATAAACCAAAATGAACGTATTAAAAAACTTTTGTTTCTTGAAACACGTTCACGTACTGAAAAACAATCACAAATTTTTATGGAAACACCCTATAGAAATATGAAGTTACTTGATGATATTTTTAAGAATTGCAAACCGAACACCCTATTGTGCATTGCTTCTGATATAACACTTGAAACCGAATTGATAAAAACGAAACCAATTTCAGAATGGAAAAAACAAATTCCTCAACTGAATAAGCGACCGACAATTTTTATTATTCAAGC
>DYOF01000032.1:16089-20265 GCA_020720665.1 Acetofilamentum sp.
TAAATCAACAGAATGAAAACTTCCGGTTTCTTTCTGAATTGACGTTACGCCTTTTTCAATAAAACCGCAAGGATTGATATAATTAAAGTAAGATAAATCTGTATTTACATTCAATGCAAGCCCGTGCATTGTTATTCCTTTACTTATTTTAACGCCTATCGAACATATTTTACGCTCATATTCAGACCCTACATTTAGCCAAACTCCGATATTTCCGGGGTTAATTTCACCTGCAATATTAAATTCTTTTAAAACATCAATAATCATATATTCAAGTAAATAAATATAATCCTTAGTTCCTAAATGATAAGTATCCAAATCTATTATCGGATATACTACTATTTGTCCCGGTCCGTGATAGGTAATGTCCCCTCCTCTGTCAGTTTTATAATATTCGGCATTAATTTTTTTAAGAAAATCTGAGTTTATTAACAAATTGTTTTCATCTCCGCTTTTACCTATTGTGTAAACGTGCTGATGTTCACATAAAAATACATCAGAAGAAAGCGATATTTCACTTATTTTCGCCCTAATTTTATTTTGAAAAAGTTCTGTTTGAAGGTTTAAAGCATTTTGATAACTTATTATTCCTAAATCGTGAAATTTTATTTTCCCGGACATAAATTTCTACAGTTTATAAACATTATTTTAATTAAAACATAATTATTATTTTTGCGAAAATACAAATAAAACTAAATAAAAAATAATGGATAAATTACTATTACTGGGCGACGAAGCCATTGCTCAAGCAGCAATAGACGGAGGTTTATCAGGTGTTTATGCATATCCCGGCACGCCGTCAACAGAAATAACCGAATATATTCAAAAAAATAAAATTGCCAAAGAACGCAACATTCACAGAGAATGGTCGGCAAATGAAAAAACTGCTGTGGAATCTGCCTTAGGAATGTCATACGCCGGCAAACGCTCAATGGTTTGCATGAAACATGTAGGGTTAAATGTTGCTGCAGATGCATTTATGAATTCAGCCATTACCGGTGTAAACGGAGGAATGCTTATTGTAGTTGCTGACGATCCCTCAATGCATTCATCTCAAAATGAGCAAGATTCAAGATACTTTGCCGATTTTGCCTTAATTCCTTTTATGGAACCCTCAAATCAACAAGAAGCTTATGATATGATTTACAGCGGTTTTGAATTGTCAGAAAAATTCAACACACCAATTTTGGTCAGAATCACTACGCGTTTAGCGCATTCCAGAGCCTCGGTTCAACGAAAAACTTTAAAAGATGAAAACAAAAATTCATTACCTTCTGATTTGCGGCAATTTGTGTTACTTCCGGCAATAGCTCGAAAAAATTATAAAGCTTTATTGGGTAATCAATCTCATTTTATTGATGATTCTGAACACTCTTCATACAATAAATACTTTGAAGGAAATGACAAAACATTAGGAATTATAGCTTCGGGTATAACTTTAAATTATTTGAATGAAAACTTCCAAAATGAAAATATACCCTATCATGTGTTAAAAATCGGACAATATCCTTTACCTACGGAAATGATAAAAAAACTTTATGAAACTTGTGATAAAATATTAGTTTTGGAAGAAGGATATCCGTTTATTGAAAATAAATTAACAGGAGTATTAGGAAATAAAAAAATTATCGGACGATTAACCGGTGATTTACCTCGTGACGGAGAATTAAATCCCAATCATGTTGCAATAGCCTTAGGAATTGAGAAAAAAATCGATTATCATATTCCCGAAATCGTTGCACCGCGTCCGCCGGCATTATGTCCGGGTTGCGGTCATACGGATGTATTCAACGCATTAAACGAAGTGATGGAAATTTATGGTCCCGGAAAAGTTTTCTCGGATATAGGATGCTATACTTTATCGGCATTACCGCCGCTTAATGCCATAAATACCTGTGTTGACATGGGAGCTTCCATAACCATGGCAAAAGGTGCCGCTGATGCCGGAATGAAACATGTTGTGGCTTTTATAGGAGATTCAACCTTTACACATTCAGGTATGACAGGACTGTTAGATTGTGTTTATGAAAACACTCCGATTACAGTAATAATTTCAGATAACGACACTACCGGTATGACCGGCGGGCAACAATCTCACGCCGAACACCGGTTACATCAAATATGCAAAGGTTTGGGCGTTGAAGAAGAACATATCAGAAGTTTCATACCCTTGAAAAAAAATCATGAAGAAGCCGTTAAAATATTAAAAGAAGAAATTGAATATGACGGAGTTTCGGTAATAATACCGCATCGAGAATGCGTCAGAACTTTAGAACGCAAACACAAATTGAATGCAAAAATAAAAACACTTGATTTATAAAATCAATTAATTGTAAAAATATGAAACGCCAATGAAAACTTTTTTTCAAACAAAAGAGCATGACCGGCAGAATACCTCAATTAGGTTTAGTGCATAATTAAGGTGTTCCTATGTGCAGAAAAAAACAAGCATTATAAATACTAATATCAATTAAATTCGCAGATTCTTAATTTATTACAAATTTTTAGACACATGAAAGCAGATATAATATTATCAGGTGTCGGCGGACAAGGTATTTTGTCAATAGCCGCAACAATAGGTACCGCAGCCTTGCAAAAAGGATTATTTATGAAACAATCTGAAGTTCACGGAATGAGTCAAAGAGGCGGTGATGTGTCTTCAAACATGCGTGTTTCTGATAAACCTGTTGCTTCCGATTTAATTCCGCTCGGAAAAGCAGATGTTGTTATTTCTGTTGAGCCGATGGAAGCCCTCAGATACATTCACTATTTAAAACCCGGCGGTTGGTTAATTACAAATTCTAAACCGTTTAATAATATTTCAAATTATCCGAATATTGATGAAATTTATAAAGAAATTAAAAAAATTAAAAACCATATTATTATTGATGCCGATCAAATTGCAAAAGATATTAAATCCGCACGCTCTTCAAATATTGTGATGTTAGGTGCGGCTTCGCCGTATATTGATATGGAATATGAAAGTTTTAAAGATGCTTTAAAAACAATTTTCGCAGGTAAAGGGCAAGACGTTGTTGATAAAAACATTGAAGCCCTTGAAAAAGGCAGAGAATTTACCTTGAATCAAAAATAAAAATGACTGAAAAGCAAATGCGTAAATTAATACGGCGGGTTTCATTATACCCACCGTATTTAGGAGCCGGCATAAAATTAAAAAAGCTAAATCAAAACTTCACTCGCTTTGAAGTTGAAATGAAAATGCATTGGTATAACCGTAATATTTTCGGCACACATTTCGGCGGGTCATTATATGCCATGTGTGACCCCTTTTATGTATTCATTATAATGAATTTTTTAGGCACAGAATATATTGTTTGGGATAAATCAGCTAAAATTGATTTTTTAAAACCCGGAAAAGGAAAAGTAAATGCAATTTTTGAAATTTTAGACAATGAACTAATTCAGATAAAAAAAGAAACAGATACATCGGGCAAAAAAACATTTTTTTTCACCGCTCAAATTAAAAACAAGAATAATGAAATTATTGCAACAGTTGAAAAAGAAATTTATGTTCGCAAAAAATAAAACAACTGTTACGAAATTTAGCATAAAACCAAATTATTAAAATTTCAACAATATTTCTACATTTTGTGCTTTTTTAAAATATGAATTCTCCGACAGCTCTTTTTTCTACAGCATATTTTCCGCCGCTTATTTATTTCAAACAAATGCTTCGTTTTGAGAGCATTTTTTTTGAAGTTTACGAAAATTATTCAAAGCAGTCCTACCGAAATCGTTGTGAAATTTTATCACCTAACGGTATTCAAATTTTGAGTATTCCGGTTTTAAAAATCTCCGGTGAAAAACAATTAATAAAGGATGTAAAAATTGACTATAAAACCAATTGGCAAGCACTTCATTTGAAAAGTATTAAAACAGCTTATTTATCATCGCCGTTTTTTGAATATTATATTGATTCACTCCTACCCTATTTTAAAAAGAAAACGCAATTTTTAATTGACTACAACTATCAGATTACAAACACTTTACTAACTGAATTACAAATTAAGAAAAAGTTAAAACTTACAGAACGTTTTAATCTGCATTCGGAACATACTGATTTCAGAAATTCGATACATCCGAAAATTAGGTTTTCGGAAGAAGAATTAAATAAATTTAAACCCTATACGCAGGTTTTTTTTGACAAATTTAATT
>DYOF01000033.1:0-1773 GCA_020720665.1 Acetofilamentum sp.
TTTCTGATATAGAATAGTTTATTACCAAAAGAATAAAATAAAGAAACTGTCCGGAAACGGGCAGTTTCTTTTATAACGAATACCTTAGCCTTATTGTTTATTCAAACGATAAGTTATTCCTACATTAAAATGAATGTTATCAAATACATACATTACATTTTCAAATTTAGGCTGATTATAATAAAAAGAAAATCCCGGACTTATTTCAAATTGAATACGTTCAGTTCCTCTTCTTAAAAAATAATAAAAAGTAAGTGAATTAAAAAAATCAGTCAGTTCTGTTTTATATGATTGCGTTTTACTGATATATTCCCAGTATTCAAATTCCTCATTCCAAATCGACTCCACTTTGTGTTCATTCGTTATTCCGATAATATGATAATCATGATAAGCATATCTTATTGTCATACCTTGTTCCTTAAAAACAGTGATAAAACGTTTATTTTTTTTATATTTAAAACCTCCGGTATATTGTAAAAAATATTGGATAAATTCGCTTTGATAGTAACCATCACGATAGGTATTATAATCATATTTGTTTATCGGATAATTATATACATCATTTCCTGAACCTATTCCGAAAACAATCATATTTCTGAAATTATGAATTTTTCCGAAATATCCGAAACCTACTTCAAAATTATTAGGTGTTTTCTTATAAAACAGACTGTCATAGGTTTGATTATAATCATTTTTAGTTAAAATTAAATTGCCTGATGCTGTAAAAAGAGCGTGTTCTGTTAATGCGTAGGTATATGAAGCTCCAATTTCATTAAAATTTCCGTTAAGAGTTATTACGGATTCACCTTCTTCCGACATTAAAGGAACAGTACTTCCCGAAGGTACATTATAGGTATAGCAGCCCGAAATTATTAAGGTAAAAATAAAAAGACTGTTG
Source organism: Acetofilamentum sp. (assembly GCA_020720665.1). Taxonomy (GTDB): domain Bacteria; phylum Bacteroidota; class Bacteroidia; order Bacteroidales; family JAADGE01; genus JAADGE01. The sequence goes on from DYOF01000033.1 coordinate 899, forward strand.
AAACTTAATTTTATATTCATTTGATTCAGCCGATTTTAAAGTTTTATATATCTTAATTGATTAAATAAAGGATTTATGGAATTTAAAATTTATAAACGAAATCGATATAAGGCAGCCCTACTAACAATATTTCTGAAATTTCGTAACCGTTAACTAAGGCAAAATCAAGAGTAATTTTCTCCCACATTGTTCTTAAACCGAATGAGAAAAACGGTCTGTAAACATTCTTTTCAGTATTAAATGTGTCATCTCTATCAACATCCGGAATCATCCAGTTTTCGGTTACTAATGCAATTCGTTTAGAAATTCTTGTCATTCCGTTAATTGTTACAATAGGGTGTTTCATAACTTCATCTTCAAAAAAACCGTAGCCTGTTCCGATTGTTAAATTATGTTCGTTTGAACCGTATGTTATTAAACCGTAACCGATACCGAAAGTGCTCGGTCCCGGAATTACTCCGGCAAAAATACCGACACCTGCATGAAAGCGTTCAGTAATTTTAAAAGAAATTTTGGGTGTCAGATACACTGCAAACGGCAGAATAACACCCCCGCCGATACTAATATTATCAGTTATTCCGTAATTTGCCGAATTCATTATTAAATAAACATTTTGGTAATAGGCTTCACCTTTTTTTAAATTGTATGCAGACGGTGCAAAATAGTATCGGGTATTATTTGGGTTAGAAAACCAAAAATCATTACCAACCATATTTCCTTCTTTTGCAATATTCATACTTTTTATTTTTCCGTATGGCAGAGTTACGGTTCCTAATGTTTTTGATTCAATAATTACATCAGATTTAGTTCGTTTAACGATTTTACCGTATAATTCATTACCGTTTATCAGTTTAAAATGATACAATTCGTTCATA
>DYOF01000033.1:1873-20242 GCA_020720665.1 Acetofilamentum sp.
CATTCATTATTACATAAAAAAGACAGAGGTATCATTTACTGTTTTAATTTTACTTATAACCTCAAAATGATAGTCTGATAGTTTATTAATCGGCAGAAATGTATTTACAATATTTTGACTAACAGCAACTTGATAGAATATAGTATCGTTTTCAACTTTCGTTATATGACATTTTACAGAATCACCGTTATTAAACTTCACAATATCTTGTGAATAAACGTGTAAGCCTGAAAATACTATGAATGAAATTATAATTGCATAATTTTTAACTCTTTTTCTCATAGTTCTATATATTTAATTAAACAATAATGTATAAGATATTTGAATAGTTTTGAACTATTATTTCAAATTTTAATTCTTCAAATGTTTACTATGCCGGTTTTCGTATATATCTCCCCGATAAATAAATTAAACTGATAACAACGGCACTTATTATAAAAGAAAGCCCGAGAATATAAAATAAATATAAGCCGAGCATTAAACCTAAAGTAAAATATAAATAATAAGACAGTAATACAATCAATCCTGCAGCACTAAAAAATATTAAACTGAATATCAATATATTATATAAATTTCGGTTTCTGTTTTTAAAATTTGACCTCATTCTGTCTTTTTTTGATTTCTTTTTTGAAAATATTCGTCTGATTTTATTTTTTATTTTTCGAAACTCTTTAATCGATTTTTCTTTAATTTTCCTGATAAATTGTTTAATTAAGCCTTTGTTTTTATTTGATTGAATTCGACTTTCTGAATTATTAATAAAAACTTTCGTAGAATTTTGTTTTAAAAACGAATCAGATGCTTTAGCCGGTATAACATTTAGAACTATTAAACAAATTATGAATCCTTTTATGTAAAATTTAAAATGCATATTTCTCATTACTTAAATCATATAAATTAGATGCCTAAATTTACATATTTTTCAGTGAAATTCAATTTATATGTTTAAAATATAACAAAATTCAAACAATTAATCAGTTAGAAAAAATTAGGCTGTCCATTAAACAGCCTTTTTGTTTATTATTTATTCTTTGCATTAAATCCGAATGTTAAACCGGCTCTTATACCGCTTTTAGAAGGAATAACAAACGCATTTACCGGATAGTTCATACGACCGGATTTAAAAGATTTACCGAAAGCAAAAACAAACCCGGTATGATAAGTTACATTTCCTCTGCTGTCGATTCTTTTTTCAGAAGGAAAGGTATTTGGTTCGGGTCCCACCCAATCTGAACTCAGATGCCAAACTCTTTCATTATCATAATAACCCGTAGCTTTTTTGGTTAAACCGGCAGTAGGTCCTAAGGCAATTTCCCATCCTCTGATATTATGCCTAAATCCCATTAAAATTGACAAATTAGGTAATAACAAACCTTGATCGACTCCGGTAATTGTAGGAAGAAATTCAAATAATGCCTGAAAACTTCCTGAATTCAAATATTGAACTTCAAATTGGTATCCGAACATGAACATTACCGGTAATACATCATATCCGCCTTCAAATTTTGGCTTTGTCATAACATCGGCAATTTCACCGCTAAAATAGGTTAAACCCAATCTCGGTCCGGATAAATTTAATTTCTCTTTATCAGGATTGATTAATACATTGTCATATTGTGCTTCGTTTGTCAGACTCTTAATTTGGTTTTTGAGTTCATCAACAGGCATGCCGAACATCTCATATAAAGTAATACGAATCATCATTTGAATTTCGTTCGGGTATTTTAAAAACTCTTTTACTTGTGATTTTTCAATGCTTTCCGTTTTAACATCAACCAATCTTAAAGACAAAATTATTTTATCACCGAATAATTCTATACTTCCGCTCATCATTTTATCAGATTCAAGAAGTTTTCCGATTTCGACCAAACAAATTTTACCGTAACAATTATCAATTTTAATTGCATGTTTTTCAATTAAATATGAAACATCATACCTATCCGTTACTTCAAATTTATCAAGTTTTTCAACTTCCATTCTGACCAAATTTCCTAATTGATTCGGAGTATAATCTAATCCTTGAGAATCTAAATTTAATACCGTTAAACTTGGTTTTTGTGCATTCATTGAATTAAATAATACAACAAAAACAGATATTAATACTATTTTAAATTTTGTTTTCATGTGTCTAAAAATTTATAATTAATTAATAATATACGAATCGGATGCTTACAATTGTTTATAATGCGTGTTTTTTTCTGCACATAGGAACACCTTCACCAATCTGCAGGGAATTAATATCTTCAGGTAGTTATACCCTTGTCTGTAAAAATCATTTTACATGAGTGTTGCATATTATTTGATTTTTTAGTTTTTATTTTATTACAAATGTACAACACGCCTGCATAATATTAAAACTGAAAATTGCAATGTTAAAATATAATACGGGAGTTTTTAATTAAAAAATTGATTTTAACTATAAATTTAACTTTTTTTGGTAAAAATCAAAAGTTAAATTTCAATATTTGCAATTTTCGCAAAAATTTGTATTATTTTTTCGCGGAATTTAAGATTTTTTAACATAAAAAACCCCGAAATTTAACATTCGGGGCATAATTTTCTTTTAAATATTATCATTTTCTTCTCCTTTGTTCTTGTATTTTTTGCATTTCTTCTATACGAGTTTGCCATTTTGATTTCTTTTTCGGTTTTTTCTTTTGAGTATTTAATTGTTCTAAGAGAGCATTTTCGTCAATCATTTTTCTGATAACTAAAGTTTGAATAATTGTAATTACGTTTGATAAGAAGTAATAATAGCTTAATCCGGCAGAATAATTATTAAACCAAAGGAGCATCATTATCGGCATCATCCAAAGCATTAATTTCATTCCCGGCATTTGCGTACCGCCGGACATTTGATTTTTATTTAACAACTGGCTTATTAACATTGCAACTGCCATCAGTAATGTAAATAAACTGATATGGTCTCCGTACATCGGAATACTGAATCCTCCGGGAAAATTCCAAATTGAGTCATAAGAAGATAAATCATCAGCCCACAAAAAGCTTTTTTGTCTTAACTCAATTGAAGCCGGGAAGAAACGAAACATCGCAATTAAAAAAGGCATTTGCAATAATACCGGCAAACAACCGCCCATAGGGTTTACACCAACTTTTCGATAGAGTGCCATGGTTGCTTGCTGACGTTCCATTGCACGATCTTTGGGGATTTTTTTATTAATTTCATCAATTTGCGGTTTTAATACTCGCATTTTAGCTGATGATTTGAATGATTTGAATGTAAGCGGAAATAAAACAAGTTTTATGAGGATTGTCATTATTAAAATGATTAATCCCATATTGTCCCCGAAAACCGTACTTAAAATATTGAATAAAGGAATAACAATGAACTGATTAACCCATCTGAAAACAGACCAACCTAAGGGAATAATTCGTTTAATATCAAGTATTTCACCTTCGTTAATTTGAATTTTTCTTAATATATCATAATCGTTTGGCCCGAAATAATATGAAAATTCAAATTTTGCATCATTGGAACGTTCAAAGTCTAAATAAATATTGCTTTCAAAATCTTTTAAATATTTTTCTTGTAATTCGTCTTTAACATATTTAACTTTTGCTTCTTTAATATAGTTGTGTGCAATAAGTATTGTAGAAAAGAAATGATCTTTATAGGCAATCCATTTCACTTTAGTATCTAAGGTTGCATCTGACTGCTCAGACATTTCGGTTAAATAATTTACTTTATCATTAACGCCTTTATAATAAATTGTTGTATTTTGATTTTCCCATTTATTACCGTGTTCTTGTCTTCTGGATTTTGTTTTCCATAAAATATCAATATAACTTGAATTTGATGCTAACTCTTTTTCAAGACCGTAAAACCGAATATCATATTTTAATAAATAAGAATTAGGTTCTAATGTGTATTTATATTCAATGTATTTACCCTCACCCGCATTAACCCTCAGAGATACGGTTTGTGTTGATGAATTTGCATTATATACTGTATCGCTCAAGGTGTTTTCAAAATATAAATCGTTTGTGCTTATTTTATTATTAACACCTGCAAATAATAAGTTAAACTGATTTTCATTATTATCGAATAAAACTAAGGGCAAACTGTCATATGTCAAGAAGTTTTTCACTTCGGCATATTTAGGGAAAGCTCCTTTAGTAGTAAGTTTTATTTTAATATTTTGATTCTCAAGAGTAATAAGTTGTTCTTTCCCTTGCATTGCTGAAGCAAACACACCAAAGTTTTGTTTTAAATTGACTAATTGAGCGGAATCAACTGCAACAACGGTATCAACTGTACTGATTATTTGAGCTTGTTTAACAGAATCAGTAACTCTTATTATTGAATCAGCTTTATATTTTTCATAGGCTGCTTTTCGTAAGGAATCTTGTCTTTCTTGAGCTTCTTTTCTTTGTTCTTCGCCGGGTGCCGTAAAAATACCGTACCCGATTAATAAAACAAAAATTAAAACAATTCCTATAATCTGATTTTTATCCATTTTTTATCTTTCTTTTTTATCTTTATAATTAATTAAATTACATGCTTTTAAGAATGAAATAAATACCGGATGAGGATTTAATACGGTACTTTTATATTCCGGGTGAAATTGAACGCCGGTAAACCATTTGTGATTTTTTATTTCAATAATTTCTACCAGATTTGACTCCGGGTTAATTCCGGTTGCAATCATTCCTTTTTCTTCGAAAGCTTTCAGATATTTATCATTAAATTCATATCTGTGCCTGTGTCTTTCAGAAATATCTGATTTTTTGTATTCTTCAAAGAGTTTTGAATGTTTATCAATTTTACAACGGTATGCACCTAAACGCATACTTCCGCCTAAATCAATTATATTTTTTTGTTCTTCCATTAAATCAATTACCGGATTGGCAGTATTTTGGTGTATTTCAGTTGAATTTGCGTCTTTTAAATTCATTACATTTCTTGCAAATTCAATTACTGCGCATTGCATTCCGAGACAAATACCTAAAAACGGAATATTGTTTTCTCGTGCATATTTAATTGCACTTATTTTTCCTTCAATACCTCTGTGTCCGAATCCGGGTGCAACAATTATCCCGTCATATTCTTTTAATATTTCATATGAATTTTGATCGGAAATTTTTTCTGAATGTAAAAATGTTATATTCGGTTTACAATCAATTCCGGCACCGGCATGTATTAATGATTCATTTATTGATTTGTATGCATCAGGTAATTCAACATACTTACCGACTAAGGCAATTTTAACAGAACAATCAGAATTTTTAATTTTGCTGACAATTGTTTCCCACTGTTTTAAATCTATTCCGCCTTCAACAGGAATATTAAATTTTTTTAAAACAACTTCATCCAATTTTTCTTTCTGCATTAATAATGGTACTTCATAAATTGTTTTTGCATCAATCGATTCAATTACAGAATTTATACTTACATTACAAAATTTGGCAACTTTTTCTCTGACGTCTGATGTCAAGGATTTTTCTGTTCTGAGAACTAATATGTCCGGTTGAACTCCGTTTTCTAAGAGCAGTTTAACAGAATGCTGGGTCGGTTTGGTTTTTAATTCTTTGGATGTTGCTAAATAAGGTACTAAAGTTAAATGAATGACAATAATTTTGCCGTCAGTATCCCATCTCATTTGACGAATTGCCTCGATATAGGGAAAGGATTCGATATCTCCTACGGTTCCGCCTATTTCGGTAATAACAAAATCATAGTCATCCTTTCCGAGTAATTTTATTCGGCGTTTAATTTCGTCTGTAATATGCGGAATGACTTGTACGGTTTTCCCCAGATAATCTCCGTGTCGTTCTTTGTTTATAACGGTTTGGTAGATTCTGCCTGTTGTAACATTATTAGCCTGAGATGTTCGCACATCTGTAAACCTTTCATAATGCCCTAAATCCAAATCGGTTTCTGCTCCGTCATCGGTTACAAAACATTCACCGTGTTCGTATGGGTTTAAGGTGCCGGGGTCTACATTGATATACGGGTCAAACTTTTGAATAGTTACTTTAAATCCTCTTCCGAGCAATAGTTTTGCTAATGAAGAAGATATTATTCCTTTTCCTAATGATGATGTAACACCACCGGTAATGAATATGTATCTGGTATTTGTCAATTTTTCAGGACTGTTAATTTATTTAATATTTTCTAAGTCCCGAATATTTTCTTTTAATTGCTGCACTTTATTTTTTGCGGCATTTATTTTATCGAGAATGTTTTTAACCATTGATTCGGATTTTTTTGAACCTGAGAAAAAGCCGATATTATTTTCCCAAATTCTTATATCGTCATTTAAACTATCAACTTGATTTTGAAGTTTTATTATTTCTTTATATGCTAAGCGATCGGAACCGGGTGAATTTTTAATCAGTTCAAGATTTTCATTAAATTTCAACTCGCTTTGTTTTTCTTTGCTGATATTCAACTTACTTAATTGATTTTCAATTGCTTGATGATATTGTGTATAAATTTCATCTTTTTGTTCAAACGGAACATACCCCACAGTTAAAAATTCGTTTTGTAATTCTTTTAGTTTTTTTAGGTCATCCACCTGAACACCGGAAAATACAAATTCATTTATTTTATTAATGATTTCTTTTTTAAGGTTTAAATTTTCTTTTTCGTTTTGTTTTTTGTCTTTAAAATATTCTTTTTTTCTGTCAAAAAAAGTATTGCAAGCTTTTCTGAAACGTTTCCAAATTTCATCAGAATGTTTTTTTGGCACCGGTCCGATTTTTTTCCATTCTTTTTGGATTTGTATAAAAATTTCGCCGGTATTGTTCCACTCGTTACTTTCTTTTAAACTTTCAGCTTGAATACATAAATCTAACTTTTTTTGATAGTTATCATCTTTATCTTTTTCACTTTCGTTATAATATTGTCTTATTCGACCAAAAAAAGCATCACATGCATTTTTAAAATCTTTATAGATATCACTGTTATGTTCTTTTGGGACATAACCGATTTTTTTCCAAAGTTTTTGCAACTCAACTACCTGAACAGAAGCATCTTTCCATTCTTGATGATCGGTGTATTCCTTGGTTGAGTATTCTTTTGCTCTTTGAATTAAAAATTCTTTTGCCTCTAAATTTTTCTCTTGTTGTAATTTTATTTCTTCAATATACTCAGAAAATTTTTCATTAATTTTTATAGTTGCGTCTTGAAAGCGTTTCCAAATTTCTTCTCTGTTTTCATTTGAAACAGCTCCGGTTTCTTTCCATTTTTTATGGAGTGTTTGTAATTCTTTTTTCGCTTTATTAAAATTGGGTTCTAATAATAATTCTTCGGCTTTTTCACATAAATCAATTTTAAGCTCTAAATTTTTCTTAAAATCAAGTTCTCTTAATTCTTTATTTACTTGTAAATATTCATAAAACTTTTGAATTTGAATATTATAATCTTCAAAAAGTGCTTTTGAATCGTTTTTAGGAACTGCACCGATTGCGTTCCATTTTTTTTGAAGTTCTTTGAAACGGTTAAAAGTTTTACTAAATGATTCGGGTTTGTTTATTAAATCATCAATTTCTTTTATAACTTCATATTTATGTTGAAGGTTTTGTTTTTTTTCTTCATCTGTTTTTTTTAAAAAACTCTCTTTTTTATCATTAAATTTTCGATAAAGTTCTTTAAATGTTGTTTCATCAATATCTTTTACTTGTTCATAGTCTTTTTCAGCACCGCCGTCTTCAAGATATTTATTTTTTCTTTCTTCGTTTTCAGTTTCAATTATTTTATAAAATTCGTCTTTGAGAAGTTTAATATTTTTATTAAATTTTAATATTTTATCTGAATTTACAATTTCATTTAAAAAGGATAACAGTTCTGATTTTGACTTCCCTGAATAATCAGAAATAACATCATCATTTGCTTCTTCATTTTCGATTTCATCTGTCGGATAAATAACTGTTTCGGGTTTTTCAAAATCAATATCGGAATCAATATCTTCGGCTAATTCTTCACTAAAATCTTCAATAATGTCTTCTTGCTCAATTATTTCATCAGTTGAAACAATTTCCTTGTTTTGCCTTTCTTTAATTTTTTGTAAAATTCTTTCGGCACTACTGACAGATTCAGTATTATTTACGGTTTCGGTGTTATTTATATTTTTATCAGACATAGGAATGAAATTTATTTATATAAAACAGAACATAAAATTATTAATACAAACTGCGAAAATAATATTTTCCGGTAAAATCATCAAAAAAATCAGTTTAATTTGAATGTCTTATCAATTATATTTTGTGTTTTTAAAATTTGTTAAATATAATAATGGTAAACTTAAATTAAAACCCGCTGTTACCATACAATGAACTTCGATTAACTTCTTTTCGTTTTTCATATTTAAGGTCTTTTAAAACAGATGATTTAATATTTATTCGGAATGTATAGCTTTTCCATGTACCAAAAGGAATAACGTTAAAACTCATTTCCCAACAATGTAAATCTCTGTAAACGGATAAATTTGCAGAAATAAATTTTTGTGCAGAAAAATCATATCTTGTGTTAGCAGAAATTTTCCAATTTTCTGTTAATGATAAACCGCCGTTAAGAGAAATCGTTTGAGTTGTAGTGGGCACAAATGACTGAGATGCAACATCAAAAGAAGTTTTGTTTAATACAAAATCATAATTCAAACTTAAATTCCATGGTATTTTCATGTCAGTATATGGAATTTCCGGATACGGATAATAATAAAACGTTTGATTTACCGAAGCATTATTATTTGCCGAATTTTCATCGGTTCCGGGCTTCAACGTGCCTGATACAGAAAATCTTGCGGTTTCAAAACGGGCTATTCTTTTATTTTCTGAGAGTTCAAATTTATTTACGCTTTTTCCTTCTTCGTCAACTGTATAGGGGTCGAATACGGCTTCAAAACGGGCTGAAAAATTTCCGAATAATTTTGTATTTCCTGAAATTCTTACGGGAGACAAATTAAACTCCTCAACAGCCAAATTATAGGCTGTGCTGAAATTAAAATTATCGAGAATAGATATTTTCTTTGATTCTTTAACAGAATCGGTTTTATTTCTCATTTTCATTTCAATATTATTTCCTATACTTAAACCGATTGCACCGGATCTTCCGGTAGGCGGAGTTCCGTATATAAAACCGCCGGTATGAGAATAGGTTTTTATTTCTCCGTCAGGCAATAATAAATTATCATAAAAGCCCCAGAAATTTTTACTGAAATCCGGATTATAATTAAAAGAAATCGACGGAGACATAACGTGACGAATGGCTTCCACCTTTCCTTTTTTAAATTTAAACATTCCGTATAATTTTGTTGAAAACGGAAAAGATATATTGAAATTGAAAGGAAAATTAATTTTATTTATGGTATCATTGGTTACACTTTCAAAAACTTCATTATTTTTTATCTCCAAAATGTTTCGTTGCACTAAATATTCGGCATATACTCTGCCGGTAAAATTTATATTAGGCGCTACAGTAATAAATTCGATGATATTAAATGAAGTTCCGATAGGTACGGAATATTGTAATCCGTTTTGCATATTATTAATTGTTTGCTCGGTAAATAATATACTGTCTGTTGTGTTTACCGAATTTTTTGCGTTCAGATTTATTGAATATCCTATTTTTTGATACCACTTTGAACTTCCGCTTCCTAAGTTTTTAAAAGGAAATTGTTTTTTTACATTCAAGGAAAATGTAGGTAAATTCAAATTTACCATATGCGTTTTAACATTTTGTGTATATCCGAGTTTTGTCGAAAAATTAAATATACTTCCGGGTTTAGCCCACATATATGAAATATTTGAAGAAGTTTGACTGTTTGCATTTTCTTCAATATTTTTTGCATTTAAAGCAGTGTGTTGAGAAGACCCTAAATCAAGACTTACTGAGAAATTACTGTTTGGGTTAGCTTTTGGGTCTTGTGTATATGTTCCTCTTATCCAGAATGTATTAATTGAAACGGCATCGGGTAATTCTTTTTCTCCGGTTCTATGTTTGCTGTACATTAAATTTAATCCTCCGCTATATTTATACATTTGCTTAAACGTTGAATTTAATGTTAAACCCCAACTTCCTTTTGAATAAACTTCTCCGGTTAAGGACGCATTCATTTTGTCATTAATTGCCCAAAAATATCCTCCGTTTCTCAAATAAAATCCTTTTGTTACATCTTCGCCGTATTCGGGCATTAAAATACCGGAAGAATTTTTTTGTTGTTTCGGTAACAAACCGAAAGGCAAACCAATAATATACAGAGGAATATCTGCTATAACAAAATACATCGGACCTGAAATTACATGCTTATCAGGAATTTTTTTAGCTTTTGTTAATTTAATATAGAAATGCGGATGCTCTAAATCACAAGTAGTAAACTTTCCGTTACAGATATGTAATTCCTCGTTAGTTTGCAATTTCCCTCGTTCTGCATGAAGATGAAAGCCTTGTTCTTGTTCTGTTTTTGTATCAATTATTAATGCTCTTTTACTTTTAAAATTATATTTAATACTTTTAACGGTATATATATCTTTATCCATTTGTATAACGGGCTTTATATTTGAAGAGCTATCCTTTACGGTTTCGGCAAATAAGTAACTTTCTCCGGTGCTGATTTCAACATATGCTGATTTCAAATTCATACCTTTTGCGGTTAAATTGCCGGCTCCGTATAAAAACATTTTTTCATCCGATAAAGAAAATAATATCGAATCATTACAAGAATAGTCAATTATTTGATCAACAGCGTCCGGTGAAATATTTTTGTTTTCCTTAGAACTGACTGCTGAAGAGTCTTTCAGAATCAAAAGATTAGTTTGCTTCTTAAAATCAATTGTATCTGTTCCTGTCGAATCTTTTTTTAAATGATTAGCTTCTATGTCAAATAGAGCTGAATCGTTGATTAGAAGTGTATCTTGTTGGGCAAAAGAACTTATAACCGTAAGAAAAAAATACAGTATAAATAAAGACTTTCTATAAAATACTCCTGTTTTTATAATTAAAATATTAATTTTGTTACAATAAATTTGAATGCAAAAATAGTATAATAAAGGTATTTCTGAAATACAGTTTTATTAATATTTGTTAAATATAAATTTAAAATGTACGTTCTGTTGATATGATAAAACTTAAAAAAATAATATTTGTTGTGATTTCTTTTTTTGTTTTCAACATCAATTATGCACAAAATAAGACAGATAAACTAAATTTAATAGTAATTGATGCAGGACATGGCGGGAAAGACCCCGGTGCTTTAGGAAAGCAATCTAAGGAAAAGGATATTGCATTAGCAATTGCTTTAAAATTAGGAAAACTGATTGAAACAAACTTAACTGATGTAAAAGTTATTTATACCAGAACAAACGATAAATTTATTGAACTTCATAAACGTTCTGAAATTGCTAATAAGAATAATGCTGATTTGTTTATTTCCATACATGTTGATGCGAATAAAGCAACACAAGTTACCGGAACATCTACCTTTGTTATGGGATTAAACAAGGCGGATAAACAACTAGAGGTTGTAAAAAGGGAAAATGCCGTAATACTTATAGAAGATGATTACAAAGTAAAATATGACGGATTTGACCCAAATTCACCTGAATCTGATATTATTTTCTCCTTATATCAAAATGCCTACTTAGAACAAAGTATTATAATTGCAGAAGAAGTTCAAAATCAATTTAAAGAATCACAACGTACAGACAGAGATGTAAGGCAAGCCGGATTAGTTGTATTATGGAATTGTTCGATGCCGAGTATTCTTATAGAAACCGGCTTTATTACAAATCAGGAAGAGGAAAAATATTTATTAACCGAAAACGGGCAAAATACAATTGCTTCATCTATTTTTAAAGCTATAAAATTATACAAGAATACATTAGAGGGAAATTCCGAAGATAATATTATAGACAATGTCATATTTAAAATTCAAATTGCATATACCGGGAAAAAAATTGATACGATACCCGATAATTTTAACGGAATTTCAAATGTAGAATGTTTTGAAGACGGACATTATTACAGATATTTTACCGGAAATGCAAAAACTTATGATGAAATTGCGGAATTACAAGAAGAAATCAGAAAAAAAGTACCCGAATCATATGTTATTGCTTTTAATAACGGTAAAATTATTACAATTAAGGAAGCCCTTAAAATTTTAAATAATTAATCTTTTAAAAATGACCAAAGAACAAAAAAGAATAGCCAAAACAGGAATTTTATTTGTTATAATTATTTTTATTACTATTTGGGGGATAGGCTATATCAGAAGTAACGACATGTTATCAAGCAAAACGAAACTATTTGGTGTGTATGACAATGTCAGGGAATTATCCGAAGGAAACCATGTGTATTTAAACGGAACAAAAATTGGAAAAGTAGTAAAAGTAGATTTCCTCAATAAAAATCTAAATAAATTGTTAGTTGAATTTCATATCAGAAACGATATTAAAATACCCGACAGTTCTGTTGCGATGATTGCAAGTACTGATATTATGGGAACAATGGGAATTGAAATCATAATCAATAAAAATACAAACACTTTCTGTCAATCCGGCGATACATTGATATCAAGAGTTGAAACAAGTATTCAAGATGAAGTAAACGAACAAATTTTGCCCTTAAAATTAAAAACCGAAAGTATGATAGGAACATTAGATTCTTTATTGGTAGCTTTCAGGTCTGTGTTTAATCCGACAACACGCACAAATATTAAAAAAAGTTTTGAACACATTCAAATCACACTCAGAAATTTGGAAAGTGTGTCAATAACATTAGACACTTTAATGACTTCCGAAAGAAAACGAATTTCAAAAATCATTTCAAATACAGAATCTATTTCTTCAAATTTAGAAAATAATAACGAAAATATTAATAAAATTCTGGGAAATATCGGTAATATGACTGATTCTCTTGAAGCATCTAACTTTATCAGTATTATTGAAAATGCCGATAAAGCAGTTAATCGATTTAGCGAAGTTATGGACAAAATTGAAAAAGGTGAAGGCACTTTGGGTTTACTTATACAAGACGAAAGTTTATACTACCAATTAGATAAATCCTCAAAAGACTTAGACGAATTATTAAAGGATATCAAAGAGAACCCGAAACGTTATTTGCGGTTTTCAGCTTTTAGCTTAGGTAAACGAATAACAATCCAACATAATGATTCTGTTAAAATAAATGAATAAAGAGGACATACATAAAAAGATTTCCGGTTTACGAGACGAGCTTGCAAAGCATAATTATAACTATTATGTTTTATCACAGCCGACCATTTCTGATTTCGATTACGATATGATGCTGAAAGAGTTAGAGAAATTTGAACAAGAATTTCCTGAATTTTATGATTCAAACTCACCTACAGTGCGTGTCGGGTCTGATAAAACCAACAAATTTCTTCAGGTAAAACATGATTATCCGATGCTTTCCTTAGGAAATACTTATAACCTTGAAGAGTTAAAAGATTTTGATAATCGGATAAAAAGAATAATCGGTTTTGATATCCCGTTTTCGTACTCCTGTGAATTAAAATTTGACGGAACGGCAATCAGCATAAAATATAAAAACGGAAAGTTTTTACAAGCAGTTACAAGAGGTGACGGGGAACAAGGTGATGTTGTTTCTGAAAATATAAAGACTATCCGTTCAATTCCCTTAGTGCTGTCAGGAAATTACCCTGAACTATTTGAAATCAGAGGTGAAGTGATTATGCCCCATTCAATTTTTAATCAACTAAACGCAGAACGAGAAGAAAACGGAGAAATGCCGTTTGCAAACCCAAGAAATGCAGCATCCGGTACAATTAAAATGAAAAACTCGGCAGAAGTTGCCAAACGAAAATTAGATGCATTTTTATATTTTTTATCAGGGGAAAACTTACCTTCCGATTCGCACTATGAAAATTTGGAAACAGCAAAATCATGGGGATTTAAAATTTCAGAAGATAAAAAACGTGTTAATACCATTGAAGAAGTCTTTCAATTTATTAATTATTGGGATAAAGAGCGTTACAAACTACCTTACGATATTGACGGAATAGTTATAAAAGTTGATTCAATAGATTTACAAAACGAATTAGGCTTAACCGGAAAATCTCCTCGCTGGGCAATTTCATATAAATTTAAAGCAGAACAAGTTTCAACAAAATTATTATCAATTGATTATCAGGTAGGACGAACAGGAGCCATCACACCTGTTGCCAATCTGGAAGCCGTTCAATTAGCAGGAACTACCGTAAAACGAGCTACTTTACATAATGCAGATATCATTAAAGAATTAGATATTCGTTTAAATGATTATGTCTTTGTTGAAAAAGGCGGTGAAATTATTCCTAAAATTGTCGGCGTTGATGAAACTAAACGTGAATTAAATTCAAGCCCGCTAAAATATATAACTCATTGCCCGGCGTGCCGAAGCGAGTTAGTAAGAATTGAGGGCGAAGCACTGCATTATTGCCAAAATACCTTAAATTGTCCACCTCAAATTAAAGGTAAAATGGAGCATTTTGTAAGCCGTAAAGCTATGAACATTAATTGCGGCGAGGCAACAATAAATACACTTTATAATGCCGGATATTTAACAGATATATCTGATTTTTATTTCCTTACAAAAGAACAAATTTTAAATTTAGAGGGGTTTAAAGAAAAATCGAGTGAAAACCTTCTAAAAAGTATCGAAATATCAAAAACAGCAGCTTTTGAGCGAGTATTATACGCTTTAGGCATACGATTTACGGGAAGCACAGTAGCAAAAATCCTTGCAAAAAATTTTAAAACAATTGATAATTTAATTCAAACATCAATCGAGGAATTAACATTAACAGATGAAATAGGTATTCGTATTGCGGAGAGTGTTTATCAATTTTTCCGGAATTCAAATAATATTCGAATAATTAATCGTTTAAGAAGTTCAAGATTACAATTTGAAATCAATGAAGAGTATATAACCAAAAATATTCTGAACGGTGCAAAAATTGTGATTTCAGGCACATTTAAAAACAACTCCCGTGAAGAAATAAAAACTTTAATTGAACAATACGGAGGAAAAAATATCAGTTCCGTATCTAAAAGTACCGATTATTTTCTTGCCGGAGAAAATGTAGGACCCTCAAAAATGGAAAAAGTTACTAAATTCAATATTAGAATTTTATCTGAAGAAGAATTTTTTTCATTAATTCGTTAACCAAATTATTATTGATTTTAAAATAAAAGTTGTGGCTATAAAAGACTTTATTATTTCAAAAAACATTAAACGCATAAAACGTCAAATTCAATTTCATAATTTTGACACAGCCCAAAGTATCGGAATACTTTATAAAATTAACGACAAAACAGATTTTAGTATCGTTAAAACATTTCAAGATGAATTAAGTAATCTGAATAAAAAGGTTAATTCCTTAGCTTATGTTAAAAAAACAGATGAAATCGGAACGATCTATTTCGGTCAAGGCAACACAAATTTTTTTTCTGATAAACATATTTCAAAATTAGGTCAAATAAAAGAAATTTGCATTACTGATTTTGTAAAACATGATTTTGATATTCTTATTAATTTGTCAAACGATTCTGATTTTTATACAGAATATGTATTTGCAATTTCAAAATCAAAATTTAAAGTATCAGGGATCATTGATTGTAAATATTCTGATTTAAATATAAATATTGAGAAAATCTCTGATATGAGTCATTTCATTTCCCAAATAAAACACTATTTGCAAACGATTAAAAAAGCATAAACTTATGGATAACAGATTAAAAGGAACCGGAGTAGCAATGGTTACACCATTCAGAGAAGATGAAAGTATTGATTTCGGAGCTCTTAAAAAATTAACAGAACATATAGTAAACGGCGGAGTTAATTTTTTAGTTGTAATGGGAACAACCGGAGAAAATCCGGTATTAACCGAACAAGAGCAAACTGCTGTATTAGACTATGTTGCAGAGGTATCCGAAAAAAAATTACCGATTGTTTTCGGTATTGCCGGAAATAATACTCAAGCTGTAATTGACCGTATTAAAAAAACAGATTTTACAAATATACATGCAATCCTTTCAGCAACACCTTATTATAATAAGCCGACTCAAAAGGGATTATATATTCATTATAAAAACATTGCAGGGGCATCACCGGTTCCGGTTATTTTATATAATGTGCCGGGGAGAACTTCAGTTAATCTTTCGGCTGAAACAACACTGAAATTGGCATACGACTTTGAAAACATTATCGGAGTGAAAGAAGCATCAGGAAATTTCAGCCAAATAATGCAGATTTTAAAAAATAAGCCTGCCGATTTTATCGTTTTATCAGGCGACGACAATTTAACATTGCCATACATAGCACTCGGAATGCAAGGTGTTATTTCAGTTGTTGCAAATGCCTACCCCAAAGAATTTTCGGATATGGTTAGAGCCGCATTAAAACATGATTTTACTACCGCAAAAAAACTACATTACAAATTACTCGATTTTACGGACAGTTTATTTATGGAAAGCAACCCTGCCGGAGTGAAAGCCGCATTGGAAATAATGGGCATTACATCAAAATATGTACGTTTACCTTTGACTTCGGTCAGCAAAGAAACTTATACCGTTATCAATAATCTGATAAAAAAGATTTAAATAATCCATAGGACTATCTTATATCAAGTTGCTTTCAAAAAGATAAGATAGTCCATGTTTTTCAAATAATTAAAGCTTTAGAAATTCAACACGACGATTTTTTGATTTATTGATTCCTGAATCGTTTGGAACAATCGGCATAGTTTCTCCCTTTCCGTCAGTTTCGATGCGAGTTGCATCAATTCCGAATGAACTAATTAAAAGTTGCTTTACAGATTCACTTCTTCTTTTGGAAAGATTCAAGTTCCCTGCATCGTCACCATCTGAATCGGTATGTCCGATAATTTGAATTCTTAAAGCGGGATTTTCTTTTAATACCGTCGCAATTTCTCTGACCGATGCATAGGATTCGGGTTTAATATTATCTGAATTCACGTCAAAGAGAATTCCGTACGAAACCAATTTGCCTTCCGTAATCAGTTTATTTCTCAAATCCGGCAAACCTGCAGCCATGCGGAAATTACTGATAAATGGTGTTGTTTCGTCAGAATTATCATCGATTCTGAAAATATTATAGGTATAATTTGCTTGCAAGCCGCGTGGTAAATCCAATACTTTTTGATCGTTTACATACATTCTTACTCTTAGTTTTTGAACCCAAAATGAGATATGATATTTCTCAGAAGTTTTGAATGTAAAACTAACCTGCCCCTCTTCGCCTTGCCATTCACGTGCCTCAGACCAATTGTTCCACATTACGTTATCGTAATTGGGTTGAATTTTTATTCCTGCTTGTCCGGGTTGGCTCCCAAGCGCGGGGTTGGCTAAATCTCCCGACAATATGTACATATCAATGACAGATGGAATTTGCTCACCTGCATCACTTTTGATGAATAAATCAAATTCAATGGTAAAATAATCCGTAAACGGTTCTTTCACTTCGGGAATATAGTAAGCTGATTTAGTCATCTGAAACCAATGCCCCTCAAACTGATTGACAGTAACAATTTCACCACTTCCGTTTGTGTTCCATAGTAACGGAAAATCACCGATACTTTCAGAAGTAAAATCATCGTAGAAAATTATTTTCTCTCCCGAAATAAAATCAAATTTGGAGTTGATGTAATTGTTATTCTGTCCATTCACAATGAATGAGCATGATAAAAACCCTGTGATAATCAATGACCTTAAAACTAAACTATTCATATATAATTATTTATGATTAATACTAATAAAACGCTAAGTTATTTAATTAATTGGAAAATATAGAATAATTATTAGTTTTAGCCTAATAAAACAATATTTATTGATAAAACATATTATTAAGGCTGAAAAAGACACTAACATAATAAAATGTATTAATTATCAATGGTTTTTGTTTACGACCAAATTAAGTCAGCATAGGACATTTGCCGATAGAGTTGTGCTCCGCTACCGGCAATGTGGCTCATATAATTGTCAATACTTATCAGTTACGGATTTAGAAAAGGGAAATTCAGTCCTAATCTGATTGGGGTTTGTGAGTAAATATTACTAATTAGTAACACAAAAACTACATTCAAAATTAGTCGTCTCATAAAATCTAATTTTTTGGTTTATATTTCATGTTTTCTTTCATTTCATAGTTTTATTTGAATAAGGCATAACGGAAAATGCTAAACGCAGGTGTAGGAGTTGAAAGTAAAATGTTTCATTTACAAATAAATGTAAATTTTTATTCCAATGTTTCAAGCTACCACAAAACTCGCAATTATCTCATATACAATGTTACCAATATTTTTATTCTTTCACTATTTTCGTTGTAAATGTTTCTTTATCGGTTTGAATACTGATTATATAAATCCC
>DYOF01000002.1 GCA_020720665.1 Acetofilamentum sp.
TATAATTTAAACGGACTTAATCGTATCTTCAACAATTTTATGCATAATACCGGTAACTTTTTTAGATGTCGGAACTATGTCAATATCAGGAAACATCAGACTTACCATATATGGTTTTAGTTTCATAAATCTAAGAGTAGTTTTATTATTTTCCCGAGCAATTATAATGCTCTTAGGCATCATAATTCCCATATCAAAACTTAAATTTGTTAACGCATTATGAGATTTACTTGCGTTACATATTTGAACAATTTTATACCTAAAATCATCGCCAACTTTAAGTTTGTTTTTTTTATAAGTTTCCTCTAAATCATGTATGGCTTGTATTGCAAATCCATTACTTTCAACAGCTTTTTTTAAAGAATCAATTACAGTATCAAAAGGTGCTTCTACTGTTTCTGTATGAATAACAGAACCTAAGAATAATTTTGAAATAAATTTTTTCATTGTTTAATTAATTTAAGATAAAAAAATGCAAATCTATTATATTTAAAACTTATTTCAATACCAATATTTAGGTATTTTTATGAGTGTTTTTTGCAGATTTAACTCACATTTTTCATTCATAATGAGGATTTGAAAGTTTATATTTTAGAAGTCAAAAGTTTATGTCGATTTTTTTATAATATTTTAGCCCAAATTTGAACTAAATTATTAAACTACAAAATTCTGTAAATTATGAAGTTTGAACTTTTTAACTCTTGAATGATATGAATAATTCAGCGAGAGTCTCGATTCGACTGACTCGTCCCGATAAAGTTATTTTACCGTACAAAACGTTTCAATGTCTTTTGCAACCCTGAAACCGATGGTTGATTTTTTTGTTTCCGGACGACAAGCACGTCGATTTGTTACTTTGATAAAATCTAATGAATTATACCACGAACCGCCTCTGTAAACTTTAATTAAACCGTCAGGTGGTCCTTGCGGATTTTTTTTTAATATATTTGCATAGTAATTATCTGAATACCAATCACTACACCATTCGTCAACATTTCCTGTCAAATCATAGATACCTTTTTTTTCAGCTTGTTTTAATCCTACTTGATGAACATTCATTTCTGAATTTTCTTTAAACCATGCAACTTTATCAGGAAAATTACTTCCGGCGTAACTATGATACTTAAATAACAGATTTTTATTTTTCTTTTTGGCTGCATATTCCCATTCGGCTTCTGTAGGTAATCGAAAATTATAATAATGACAAAAAGCGTTTGCACCAAACCAACTTACAAAATTAACCGGATAGTTTTCAAAGCCGGTATCAACATAAAAACGCTCCCCTTTAAAATATATTTTTGATGACCTTTCATTCGTTGAATCTTGCAAATTAATATATGAATGTATTGTGTCTTCTGAAATTTTATGAGAATTTAAAAACCGACAATATTCTGTATTGCTTACTTCAAATTTTCCGATAAAAAAATCTGAAATTGATATTTTTACTTCATGATTTTCATCAGAATTTCCTTTCTTATTTCCTATTTTATACTTTCCGCCTTTAATATAAATCGTTTCTGTTTCAATAGAATTACTTTGACTGAAAAATTCTGATATTTTAAATAAACCGATGAATAGTAAAATACTGAGTTTAAAAATCATTTTAGCTTTGTTATTAGGTACATTTAGGTATTCCGAGTCTAAATATCTTCTGATTTTTTTGCAAACCGTTCATAATTTACCAACCAAGCGGCTGCATTTTTAACATATCTTCCCGTTCCTGCATGATCCCATGATATATATAAGCGTGTAAAACCACCGTCTAAGATTAATCGTTTACCGTCTTTTTCATATGTAGCCGTAACTAAATTGCTTTCATGACCGTAAATTAAAGGTTCAAGTACTTGTTGTTTATCTTGTAATGTAGCAATTGTAACACCTTCATATACATATTCTAAACCGGTTGTAATTAAATGTCCGGGTGTGAGTCCGGTGTTTTTTTTGTTGTCATTTAAACCTACGACTTCGTTGCCGGGTAAATTCCCTAACATTTTAACCCCGATTAAATAATCTGAAACATAGTTAGCATCAGCATAATACGGTTCGTTATCACCCCAAATATAAACCCCTTTTCCGCTGTCGAAAAACGCTTTAATAACTTTTAAATGTTCTTCATTCAATTTTTGAGTATAACTTGAAATAATCCATAGCTGACATGCTTTTTTTAATGATTTTTCGAGTTCTTCGGGAGAGGGCGGGTTATCAATCCATCTGTAAACCGAAAAACCTTTTTCTTGTAATGCGGCTTTAGGCAGTGAAAAGTCAAAACCTTCGCCGGTATATAAATGTAGAACGGCAACTGTTTCGCCTTGAAAAGCTCCGTCAACGGCTAAATCGTATTGATTTCCCTGAGCATTTCCGTGTCTGTCTGATTCAACTTTAATTTTTTTAACCGAGCCTGAAAGTGCATCTGTTTGTTCTTCATATACCGCATTTTTTGATGCACATTCATTATAAACTTGTGCCTGTAATTCTCCCATAAAAAAGAAGAACAATAAAATAAAAGCAATTACGAAGGTCAAATAAATGCCTATCGTTTGTTTTGAGTTTGATTCGTAGTTTTTCATGTGTCTAAATATTTTTAACTAATTAATAATCTGTAAATTGAATGCTTATGCTTATTTATAATCCTTGTTCTTTCCTGCACATAGGAACACTTCACTTTCTGTTAAATGTAATTGAGGTATTCTGTTAGTCATGCTCCTTTATGTAAAAAACTGTCTTACATGGGTGTTTCATAATTAATAATTTTCCTTATAGTTTGTAATTATCAGATGTTAAATCCGAAAAAAATCCACAAGGATTATTAAAATGATTTTAAAAAAAAGAGGAATGATATGATGCGGCAGCTTATAAAATACATATATATCTATTTCAATATAAACATTTTACGATTTTAAAACCATTATTTATTTTCAATGATTTTTTCTTGAAGTTTTTCTAACTTTTCAGTAGCTCTTTTAAAAAATTTATATCTGTGAATTTGAGAAACTCCGCTTATTAAATTAGATTTTTTAAGTAAGTTGTCTAACCATGTTTTTGTATCGGCAACAAAACCCGGGTTGCCTGTTGTTATTTTATTAAATGTATGAACACTTAAGTATATGGATTCAATTCCGGCTTTTCGTGTATAAATACAATTATTACCTATTTCAATTTGACTGTGAAATAAATTAAAGTTTTCAGACACAGGTGTTCCCTTAATATTTTTATGACTGATTTCAGCTTGTTTATTTAAAGTTTCTATCTCTAATTTAGCTTGTTCACAAACTTTTAAGGCATCTTCTTGTGTATCAAAGTTTCCTGAATCCCAATAAAATTCAATTTGCTTAATTAAACTGTTTATGGTTTCATCTGTCCAAATTTCTATTGAAGGGATTTTACAATAT
Source organism: Acetofilamentum sp. (assembly GCA_020720665.1). Taxonomy (GTDB): domain Bacteria; phylum Bacteroidota; class Bacteroidia; order Bacteroidales; family JAADGE01; genus JAADGE01. Next base: position 3,390 of record DYOF01000002.1, read on the forward strand.
ACTTCATAAATTTTAGTTCCTATATCAGCAAATTCAGGGCTTATATGATTAATTGAAAATTTTTTATCGGCTAATGCAGGAACATTAACCACTGCTTTCATCCAATAAAACATTTTAAAAGCAGATAATTCAGGATATTTGAAATGATGGAAAATAGGAACGTCAATTGCTGCATAAATTATTTGTTTATCTTCAGCACGTTCAATTTGCAACATATCATTTAAAATTGAAGTTAAATACGTCCTGAATCCGGCAGAACTTCCGAGTGAATCATAGTGAAATGCAATATTTTTGGCTTGATGTGTAAATAAATCGAATGAAATATTATAATACGTGCACAGCTCATAAATTTCATTAACCGACAGTAGAGTTTCGCCTCTCAGCCTCCTATATACACTGTCGTTACTTATTTCAAGTACCTTAGCTAATTCATCTGTAAATGAATTTTGTTCAGGGATTAAGTCTTTAATACGATTTAAAAAATAAATTTGTAAGGTATTATCTTTCAGCATATTTAAGATTTACAAGCGTTCAATTTGTGCACCTAATGCATTTAAGCGTTGATCAATATTTTGGTATCCTCGGTCTATTTGTTCGATATTATGAATGATACTGGTTCCTTCTGCCGACAAAGCAGCAATAAGAAGGGCTATACCGGCTCTGATATCGGGTGAAGTCATTGTTGCCGACCTGAGAGAAATTTCATTATTTAAACCGATAACAGTTGCTCTGTGCGGATCGCATAAAATTATTTTAGCCCCCATATCAATCAATTTATCGACAAAAAACAAACGACTTTCAAACATTTTTTGATGTATTAAAACACTTCCTTTTGCCTGAGTGGCGCACACTAAAATCACACTAAGTATATCAGGTGTTAAACCCGGCCAAGGGGCATCGGCAATTGTCATTATTGAACCGTCAATAAATGTTTCTATTTCATAATTTTCATGCGCAGGGATAAATATATCATTTTCAATTTGTTCTACTTTAATTCCTAAATTTTTAAATGCTTTAGGAATCATTCCTAAATCATTCATATTCACATTTTTAATTGTGATTTCAGATTTTGTCATTGCCGCTAAACCGATAAAACTTCCGACTTCAATCATATCAGGCATAATGGTATGTGTACAGCCCTTAAGTTCATTAACCCCATCGATAAGCAATAAATTGGAGCCAACTCCGTTAATTTTCGCTCCCATGCTGATTAACATTTTACAGAGTTGCTGCAAATACGGTTCGCAAGCTGCATTATAAATTGTAGTTTTTCCCTCAGCCATTACAGCTGCCATTAAAATATTTGCAGTACCGGTTACCGAAGCTTCATCTAAAAGCATATAATCGCCTTTTAAATTTCCAGCCTCAACAGAATAGACATTTTCAAGCGAATTATATTTGAATTCTGCACCTAATTTTTCAAATCCTATAAAATGAGTATCCAATCGCCGCCTTCCGATTTTATCACCGCCGGGTGCCGGTATAAACGCTTTTTTGAATCTTGCCAACAAAGGACCCAGAAGCATAACAGAACCTCTTAATCGGGCACTTTGGTCTTTAAATTCTTTACTTAATAAATAATCTTGATTAATATGCTCTGCTTTAAAAATATAATCTGCATGATTTAAGCGAGTTACTTTAACTCCCATACTATCTATAAGATTAATCAAATTATTTACATCTAAAATATCGGGGATATTTTTGACGGTAACTTCCTCTGAAGTCAGTAAAACTGCACATAAAATTTGCAATGCTTCATTTTTTGCACCTTGCGGAAATAATTCACCGTTTAATTTATTACCGCCTTTAATTTTAAATGATGCCATATAACACGTTTTTTATTATTTACTGAAAATATATCTACCTGACAATCAGAGTGCGAACGGCGAAGCCCTCACTGAAAGTAATTGTTCTAATAAATTGAAGCATAAAATATTATAACATGCTACTTATTAGCGTATTCGCACCCTGATTTGCGAATTTAAGGCGTTTATAATTTTCTTCGTTTGTTGCTATACCTATTATCTTTTTTACCATTAAATTTATTGTCTTTCTTAAATTTTCCGTTCGGTTTACTACTCACTAAAGTTCCTGATTCACTCAAAACCAAATCTTTGGTAATAATTAATTTTCCGTTTGTTAATTCTGTAATTTTTTGAAAAATGAATTCATCGTCAACCATATCTTTACTCCAAGTTAAATAGAGTTTTTTCATATGATTGGCAATCAGTGCCGTTAATAATCTTTTCTCATCGCTTTCTTCCAATCCAACGGCATATTTTAACATATCGACAATATTTTTACCGAAATATTTATATTTGAAATTTTTATTTTCGTATGGTATTTTCTCGGGTTCTTCTGAAAATGTGGCTGATTTAGGCACATCGTAAGGTGAACTGTCATTTAGTTTAAAATCTGACATAACTACCAAATGATCCCATAATTTATGCTTAAAATCTTTTAAATCACGCAAATACGGATACATTCTACCCATAAGATTTATTATATTTTCTATAAAAAGTGCTTTTTCGTCCTTATCTTCAATTTGAACTGCTTGTTCTACTAATTGTTGAATATTTCTACCATATTCGGGTAAAATTAATTGTTTTAATTGTGTGTTGTATTCCATATTTTTATTAATAATTATCAAAGTTAAATATTTTAATTTGAAATAAAAATGCCTGTTAAAATTAGAATGACATTTATTTTAATACTTGTAATTTTGCAAATTTCAACAATAAATTTTTCTGTCCTGATGAGTCAAAATTAATCAAAGCCTTTATATCAGGCATTGTTCCTTCTAAACTGATAATTTTTCCGATACCGAAACGGGCATGATATACTTTAGAACCGATTTCTATATCGTTAATATCTGCACTAAATTCAGTTGTTGTATTTTGAATTTTAACTAATTTTTTATTGTAATTTGTTTGAAGGGGTTTTTCGTTTTCAAAATGTAAATTATTACCGGATGTTTCAATCGTTTTTTTTCGTCCCCTGAATAATTTTTTTGGTTGTGCTGTTATATTTGTCGAAATATTTTGGGGTGAATTTTCAAATAGTGAATAAAACTCAATAAAATCGGGGTTAATATCTTTAATAAAGCGACTCGGAGTACAATCATAGAGTTGTCCCCATCGGTATCGTTGTCCGGAAAATGTGATGTATATTTCTTTTTCGGCGCGTGTCAGTGCAACATAAAAAAGTCTTCGTTCTTCTTCAATTTCTTTAATTGATAAAACAGCCATTTCAGAAGGGAACAAACGTTCTTCAACACCAACTATATACACATTTCTGAATTCCAAACCTTTAGCTGAGTGAATGGTCATTAATGTAACTTTATTTCGCTCGTCATCTTTATGCAAATCTTCATCTGTTAATAAAGCAACCGACTCTAAGTAATTACTTAAAAACCTGTCTTCGCCGGTTTCATCCGAATCGGCATAAACTCGGATGCCGTTCAACAATTCCTGAACATTTTCATGTCTGGATAAAGATTCAACAGATTTATCTTCATATAAATCCTTTAAAATACCGCTTTTATCTGCAATTTCTTTGGCTAATGCATAGGCATCTTTTTCAAATAAATTTGCCGAAAAATTATTTATCAGATTAACAAATGCAAAAATCTGATTAACAGCTCTGGAATTTAAGCCCATATCAACAGAACGGATTTTGGAAACGGCATCCCAGATTGATATATTTTCTGTTGATGCAAAATGAACTAAACGTTCAATGGTTGAATCGCCGATTCCTCTTTTCGGGTAATTGATAATTCGTTTAAATGACTCATCATCTTTTTTATTTACAAGCAATTTAAAATAAGCTAAGAGGTCTTTTATTTCTTTTCGTTGATAAAAAGAGATTCCGCCGTAAATTATGTAAGGAATGTTTCGTTTAAGTAAGGCTTCTTCAAAAATTCTGGATTGTGCATTCGTTCGATATAAAATTGCATGGTCTGAATATTCAATTTGTTCATTTAAAATTGATTCTGCAATTTTATTAACAACAATAAATCCTTCTTCATGGTCAGTAACAGCTCCGATTAATTTAATTTTTTGTCCGTCTTCATTTTTTGAAAATACGTCTTTTTTAATTCGGTCTTTATTTTTTTCAATAACCGAATTTGCAGCATCAACAATAACTTTTGTCGACCGGTAATTTTGCTCGAGTTTATAAAGCTGATGTTGGGGATATTCGTTCCTGAATTTTAAAATATTTTCAATTTTTGCTCCTCTGAATGAGTATATGCTTTGAGCATCATCGCCGACAACACAAATGTTTTTATGAATTTCAGCTAATTTCTTAATTATCAAATACTGAGAATAATTGGTATCTTGATATTCGTCAACCAAAATGTAATCGAATTTATTTTGATATTTTTGTAAAATTTCGGGTTTATCACGAAACAGTATATTCGTTTTTAACAACAAATCGTCAAAATCCATCGCTCCTGAACGGAAACATCGTTCGGTATAAATTTTAAAAATTCTGTAAAATTCAGGTATTTTTGATTTATCATCGTTAATTCTTGCGGGTGCATTTTTTTCGTAGGCTTCGGCTGTTATTAAATTATTTTTTGAGGAAGAAATTTTTGCATAAACAGAACTCGGTTTATAAATTTTATCATCTAATTTTAATTCTTTAATAATTGATTTTATGATATTTTTTGAGTCTTGTGCATCATAAATCGTAAAACTTGAAGGGAATCCTAATGATGCGGCTTCTTGTCTTAAAAATTTTGCAAAAACGGAGTGAAAAGTTCCCATCCAAAGAGGTTTTACGTGTTCTTCTCCGATAAGAAATGCAATACGCTCCTTCATTTCTCTTGCAGCTTTGTTTGTAAAGGTAAGTGCTAAAATCCGATAGGGTTTTACGTTGTTCTTAAGTAAATATGCAATCCGATAGGTTAATACACGTGTTTTGCCGGAACCGGCTCCCGCAATAACTAAGGAGGGTCCTTTAAAATTTATAACTGCTTTTTTTTGTGCTTCGTTTAATTGATTGATAAATTCACTCACATTTATTCAAATTCAAGGTTTTATTAATTTAAACCACTCATTGTCCGATATTTTCATGCAGAGCTATTGTAGGAAATACAATTTTTTTCGGCGTAAAGGTTCTGCAAAATTATAAATGCAAATTTAATATTATTACTTTTTTTAATAATTTATAAAATAAAATGAAAAATTCATTGTTTTTAAATAGGATTAGTTTATATCCGAATAGCTTATAAATCTTTTTAGTTTTGAATGATTTATTATTTTTGCATAAAATTTATACAGTGAAGCAACTTTTTTTTATATCCTTGTTATTTTTCTCAACTTATAGTTTTGCGCAACTCGAAATAGAACTTACAAGTTACACACTTCCCGTATATCCGTCTGACGGTGATACATTAAGTGTCTGCAGAGACTCAATGATTATATTTAAAGCCTATGTTACTAAAGACGGGGCACAAGTTACCGGAGCTGAATATTTTTGGGATTTTGACGACAATAACAAACCTTTCGGAACTGATTTAGATTCAGTTACAAATGTATATGACGAAGGAGGCGGTTATCGTGTAAAATTATTCGTGCAGAAAGATGCAGATAAATGGTTCAGCATTTTACCTGTTAAAGTTGCGATGCAAGCAAATTACTCAAAAACAAAATTAAATATACCCGAAGAACAGAGTGGTATATGCAAAGGCAGCACGGCTGAAATTAACGGTGTAGCTTATCCGGTTTTATGGAAAGACGAACCTCAATATACATTATTTGAAGACCCCTACGCTTTTTTTGAATATAATGATGAATATTCAGCCGTACTTACTTTTGATGAATTTGGTTTAGACTCTGTTTATAAATCGGGTGCTATAGATTCTGTCGGATTGAATATTTTACATGCCGACATGGGCGATTTAGAAATAAAACTTTCATGTGAAAACGGTAATTCTGTCATTTTAAAAAATTTTGATGCAACAAACCATGCACTATTAGGCGATACATTAACAAATCTTTCTTACACCTATTATTGGTCAGAACTAAGCGGCATTCAGACGATGAACAGTATAACAACCGAACAAATAATCAGTTCAAATGCATATTTACCTGATGAAAGTTTTGACAATTTAATCGGTTGCCCGCTAAACGGAAATTGGACACTTGAAATTACAGATAATCAAGAACTTGACAGCGGATATGTTTATCAATGGTCTATTGTTTTTGACGAAGATATACTGCCGCCCGTGTGGAGTTTTAAAGACACTTTATTAACATTTAAAGAAATAAACTCCATAATTTACGGAACTTATTGGACGGGAATAAATGTCGGCGGAAGCCAAGTATATAAATTATCAGATACAATTATAGTAAATTCATCAGGTTCGCCGGATATATACGGACCAAATAAATACAATCTCTTTGTAATTAATAATTGGGGATGCCCGCAAGATACATTTATAATTTTAAATGTTGAAGAACCTTCGTTTACTTCCGACCCGCAAGGCGGTGAAGCAAAATTAACGGTTCAATTTGAAAATACCACAACATGGGCTTCGGATTTATTTTGGGAATTAGGAGATAGAACGGAGGTTTCTGACTCAATTTCATTTATACATGAATATCAAGAAAAAGGTTCCTATGAAGTGATTTTATATGCAACTGATAATCAGGGTTGTATAGATACAGATACGCTTACGATTGAAGTTAGCGTAGAGCCGTCAAAGCTTTCAAACATACCAAATATGTTCAGTCCTAATGATGACGGAATAAATGACAGGTATTATTTTACCGAAGATAAATTAGCCGGTATGGATGAATTTATAATTTCAATTTATAACCGTTGGGGAGAAAAAGTTTTTGAAGAAACGAATATGCAACAAATGATTGATGAAGGATGGGACGGACGTAATTTTTTAGGCTTACGATTATCGCCGGGAGTTTACTACTATGTTATTAAAGCCATAGGAAAAGACGATGTAATTTACAAACATGTTAAAAACCCCGATAAAGTTTCGACGAATCAAAATGAAGTAATAATTTCTGCAGAAACACGCGGTACTATCCATTTATTCAGATAGATAAATTTAACCAAAAAGTAAATTACAAATCTGATTATAAGCCACGTTATTATTAACCGTTGCGTTGTTCACGCAGCAACTTACAGATTTTGTGTAATTTTTATGTGTTGGGTTTGAACCTTGAAATCCCCGAAAGAAATTTCATTTGTTTTAAGGCTAAAATTAAAATTGCAATTAAAAACGGAATAAATAAAATTAATAATATATTATTCCCCGACATCAAAATAAAGTCATAAAAACCGTGCAATACCACAGGAACAGAAATTGACAGGAATATCCAAAAAAAGAAATTAGAATTTTTAAATTTCGCCATTGCCAAAAAATACCCCATAGTTACACCAAAAATTGTGTGAGCCGGAACAGCTGTTACAGCGCGTATAAAACCGGTTTGCATACCGTGTTGAAAAACGTATAAAATATTCTCTACTGCGGCAAAGCCTAAGGAAATATAAGCAGCATAAACAATTCCGTCAAATTTCTCATTAAAATTTTTACTTCTCCAAATAAGAATAATGAAGGCAAGATATTTGAATGTTTCTTCAGTACCTGCCGCTACAATAAATGCATCGTAGGCTGCTTTAATCATTTGGTTGGTAAGTGTATATTTTTGTTCCCAATAATTACTTAAAGCAATTTCAATAAAAAGTATGGGTATAACTGTTAATGCACCTAAAATAAATGATTTAATTAATACAATACGCGGTTCTTTTTCATATCTGTCTCTGCGATAAACGTATATTAATATCAGAACTATGGGAGCAAGGGCAATACCGATTAATGATAACATAAATTTTAGTAATTATCTTGATAAAATTTCAAATATTTATCAATTATCGGTAATTTTTTGAGTTTTTGCAAATTTTTATTTGAAATTATGGTATGCCTGTAATCCGAAGCCTGCAGGTCGTTATATTTCCCTGAATTTATAACAGAATTCTTATAGGCTAAACAACTGTCAAACTTGCTAAATGATTCTGTGAGTAAAATTTGAAGTGAATCACCGATTATTTCGTTATTTAGTTTAAATGACGATTTCGGGTAATTAACGGCATTGTGTGTTAAAAGGATGTATTTGATTTTGTCGTTTAATATTTGGTCTGATTTTGATGTTATTACCATGTAATAAAAAACACTGTCATTTTCTAATGTATAGTAATGTGGGTCATATTTTCCGCTGTTTATCAATGCAACTGCATCTTTGGCATTGGTAGTGATTTCATCTTCCGGGAAATTAATAATCATAGTTTCTAATATTTTTTTCATTTCGAGAACATTTCCTAAACTTCCGGTTGATAAGGCTTTTAAATATTGAAATTTAGCTTCTAAATGGTTTTGGTCAGATATTTTGTGAGCCTCATCTGCTTTTGCAATAACTTCATTATAATTATCTTTTTTGTATGCATTATATGCCTGAGAATATAGTAAATCAACCGTTTCTTTATTTTCTTTAAGTTTCGTTAAATAATTAGGGTCGGACAATATATTTGCATATTTTGAATGCGGAAATTCGTTTAAAATTTTGTTTCTGTATGTTTCGGCAGTTTCTGAGTTTTTAAGAATATTAAAATTTAAAAGGTATAAATTAAAATAAGTTTCAAGAATCAATTCATTATTCGGGAATCGTTTAATTAAAGTTTCATAGGATTTGATTGCTTCAGGATAATCTTCCATTTTACGTTCGTAAACGACACCGGCATCAAAATAGGCTTTGGCAATACGCTTGTCAGAGAGAGCTCTTAATGAATCGTTAAGCGGTAAATCTTGTAAATAGAATTCAATTTTTTTGTTGTCGGTTATTCGCCCTGAATCTGTTTCGGCAACTTCTTCATTATCAATTTCTTCTGATACTATTTGTTTGTTTTTTCTTCGCCAATTATCTTCTAATTTTATTTTTCCCCATATTTTTTGAAACTCTGTTCGCCCGATGCTTAACGCCTGCGGATTATAAAAATACCATTTCCCTTTTGCTTCATTCGAATTGTAATCTCCTCTGTTGAATTGGTCGTAATTTCCGGATGGGGAATTAATAGCGGCACGTTCTTTTGCAATAAGAGTATTGATAATGTTTTGAATAAATGCAATACGTTTGGATGAATCCATTTGTGCAATTCGCTGCAAACTGTCTTCATGGTTTATCAGTTTCAAATTATCGGTAAGTTCTTTGAGATTAATTGTTTTTTTTGAAAGTTTATCGTAGTCGGGATATTTTTTATCCAATACACTCATTGTGCTGTCATAATATGCTCCTGCGGTTAAATAGGTTCTCCGTTTAAAGTAAATATCTGCTAATGCCAAGTATGAAAGTGCTTTTTGGTTATTATCCGATACACTTTTTGAAATGGATTTTTTATAATAGTTTAATGCTAAATCTTCATTATTCTCTTTAAGTTCAATACCTGCGAAAACATAATAAATTTGATCTTGAAAATCAATATTTTTATCGTCTTTCAGCATTTTTGCTAATATTTTTCTTATTTTTTCTGAACTTTCAGAACTGTTAAGAAAGGCTTTTGCCATATTAATTTTTGCATTAAATACCATTTCATAGACCGGATTCATTTTAATTATGCTTTCAAACAATTTAATGGCTTCGTCTCCTTTGTTAATTTTTTGAAATAATTGAGCTGTTAAATACGTTAAGCGTGCTTTGTTTTTTTTATTTTTTGTTTGCTTAATTAAATAATCCAATTTCTTAATGGCTTCGTGATATTTTTCTTGTTTAATATATATATCGGCATAAGCCAAGTCTATTTGGTAATTTAATTTTTTTGGGTGAGTAATGTCTTCGGTAATTAACTTTAAATAATTTTCAGCTTCGTTATAACTTCCTTCTGCACTATGCGAACGAGCAATCCAGTAGAGTGCATCAAATTTAATCGGTTCATTTCTGAATTTATTTAGAATTAAGTGTAATGAACGCATAGCACCCTGATAATCACCTTTATAATAATGAGCCATTCCGATTAATAAATAGGCATCATCAACATATTTATTGTATTCACTTTTGTTATAAAATTCTTTTTCTTTTTCGGTTAATTGATAGGTTTTTCTCCCGTTTTTGGATGCTTTTCTTTCAGGTTTTACGGTTATTGAATGCATTTTTATCATTTTAACCGATTTTTTTATTGCTTCATCCATATCGCCTGAAATACTTGATTTTATATCTTCTCTTTCATTTTTGAAAACAGGCAGTAGAATGATATAGTTCTCTTTTGAGCTTTCAATTGATTTTATGGCTTTTTCATAACTTTCATTTCCGTTGAAATAGATATTAAATCGCCCGGTCGTGTTATGGTAAATTCGTGTAAGAGTAGTGTTTTTTTTGGTAGAGCAGGATGTTGCTCCAAAAAATAAAAACACTGTTATCAGAATATAATACAGTTGATTTTTCAAAATTATAATTTTATTAATCTGCGAATTTACAATTTTAACCTTTTTTTTCTAAAAATATTGTTTGATATTAATATTTATATCGTCTTAAATTCAAATTAATCAGAATTAAAATTAATATATGCAAACAAAAAGAATAGTCTTTTTATCTTTACAGAAAATTTACAGACAATTTCAGCAATAGAAAAGTAAGACTCATCGATGAAAAAAAAAATAATTATAAAAAATCAAGGGGATGAAGAAATTGTAAAACATTTGCAAGAAGTTTTAAGTATAAATAAAAGTTTAGCCGTTTTGCTTTACCAAAGAGGAATTGAAACCTTTGACGAAGCAAAAGCATATTTCCGACCGGATATCTCGAATCTGCATGATCCGTTTTTGATGAAAGATATGAATAAGGCAGTTGAACGTTTAGAAAGAGCACTTGGTAAAAGTGAGAAAATTCTTATCTACGGCGATTATGATGTTGACGGAACAACTTCGGTTGCCTTGGTTTATTCATTCCTGAAAAAATATACAGAACACATTGGGTTTTATGTACCCGACAGATATAAAGAAGGTTACGGTATTTCAAAAGCGGGCATTGACTATGCTCATGAAAACAAGTTTACATTAGTAATTGCTTTGGATTGCGGTATAAAAGCGATTGAAAAAATAGAATATGCCAACCAAAAGAAAATTGACTTTATAATTTGCGATCATCATACTGCCGGCGATAAAATACCGGAAGCTTGTGCAGTATTAGATCCCAAACAGAAGGATTGTATGTATCCCGACAAAAATCTTTCCGGTTGTGGTGTAGGATTTAAATTTCTTCAAGCCTATTCAGCCAGAAATAATATTGCATTTTCGGAGTTAATGCAATACATTGATTTAGTTGCTGTAAGTATCGCATCGGACATTGTTCCGATTATCGGTGAAAATCGAATTTTAGCTTATCACGGTCTGAAAAAATTAAATAAGAATCCCATTAAAGGTCTTGAAATAATAAAAAAAGTAGCCGGAATAAAAGAGAAAAATATGAGTATTTCTGATTGTGTTTTTAAAATCGGACCAAGAATAAATGCAGCCGGGAGAATAAAATCAGGAGCTGCATCAGTTAATTTATTAATTTCCGACTACAATAAAACTGCATACGAATATGCAAATCAAATAAATACATATAATGATGAGCGGAAAGATCTGGACAGAGATATTACGCACGATGCATTACGGAAAATAGGAAACAGTATTGATTTGAAAAACAGACGGTCAACCGTTTTATTTGATGAAAATTGGCATAAAGGCGTAGTGGGCATTGTTGCTTCGCGTTTAACCGAAACCTATTACAGACCCACTATAATATTAACCGAATCAAACGGCTTAGCAACAGGTTCTGCTCGGTCGGTTTCTGATTTTAATATTTATGATGCCATTGATTCATGCAGTCATTTATTGGAAAACTTCGGAGGTCATAAATTTGCTGCAGGTTTAACATTAAAAATTGAAAATATTGAAAAGTTTTCAGAGTGTATTGAAAAATATGTGAGTGAAACCATTACGCCGGAACAACAAGTTCCTGAAATTGTTGTAGATACAGAATTATCATTTGCTGAAATTGATAAAAAGTTTTATAGTGTAATGAGTCAAATGGCTCCCTTCGGACCCGAAAATATGTCGCCGGTTTTCATAACCCGGCAAGTTGTTGATACCGGCAAATCCGGTAAGGTAGGTAATAATAAAGAGCATTTGAAATTGGAAATTACCGATGTGGAAGGCACTATTATGACAGGTATTGCTTTCTCAATTAAACCGGAATATTTTAAACCGATTTTTGAAAAAAAACCCTTTTCAATTTGTTATTCCGTAGATAAAAATGAATTTCGAGGAAATACAAGTTTGCAGTTAAGAGTTAAAGAAATTCTGTTTGACTAAAATAGAATTGTGAAAAAGAATTTTCGTAAATATATTTTTTTAATTCTGAAAACTGCTGTTGCAATTCTGTCGTTTGCATATATTTTTAATCAACTCAGCCAATATAAAACAACTGATTTTTTCAGACATTTAAGTTATTATGAATTGCTTATCTTATTCATTGTTCTTCTTTTAATGTTTGTAAATTGGTCAATAGAATCAGTAAAATGGAAATATTTGCTTGCCGGAATTGAGTCAATTCCTTTTTTGAAATCAATTAAAGCCGTATTTACCGGAATTACCTTTGCAATTTTTACACCGAACAGAATAGGAGAATTAGCCGGACGAGTGTTTGTATTAGAAAAACAAAACAGACTTAAAGGCGTTTTTGCAACTGCTGCCGGCAGCTTTAGCCAAATGATGATAACAGCTTTGTTTGGCGTTATTGCAATTTTATTTTCTAAACTCAATGAAAATAACCCGAATTCGTTAATTCTGATTAAGATTATAGCTGCGTCTGTTTTAATTTTTGGTTTGCTTATTTATTTTAATCTGAAAGTTACAATTCGTTTGATTGTAAAAATTAATTTCTTAAGACGTTTCAATCAATCTATAGAAATTTTATCGGGATATACACGAAAAAAATTATTATATATACTGGTATTAAGTGGAATACGATATATTGTGTTCTTCTTGCAATTTTATTTATTATTAGTAGTATTTAATGTAGAAATTGGTTTTGCTGATGCATTTAAGGGTATTGCTTTAACCTATTTGTTCAGCTCTGTTATACCTTCTTTTGCGATAGCCGAAATAGGTATCAGGGGTAGTGCGGCAATTTTTTTTATAGGATTATATTCTTCGAATATTACCGGAATTATCAGTGCCGTTGCATTGTTATGGATTATTAATTTAGCTATACCCGCAGTAGCGGGAGCCGTTTTCCTGAGTTTCGCACTTTTTGAAAAAAAGCCCTGAAACCCTTTATTTATGGTGTGTAGTTTTGCAAAATGAGTATTGCAGGATATATTTGCGTCTGTATTTAAGAAAAATAAAGAATAGTTCGGGTAGTATTTCTGTTCAAATCTTATCAAAATCGAGCGGAAAATATAGAGTTGTCGAGTCAATCGGCAGCGGAAAGTCTGAACAAGAAATTCAAAATTGACAAACGAACAGGTTTGGTAAACTTTAACAGCACATTTACTTTTACAAGTACTAAAAGCCGCGACTAAAACAAAAAAAGCATTTTCAACAATTGCAGCATTGGTGAGAATATTTTTCATTAGCCATTTAGATATATTTTGGATGGTCGAAAATTGTAGAAGAACATATACAAAAAAGAAAAAAACTAAACCCAAAATTCAAGGTATTCAACAATCTTTATTCTGAAAAATAGAGGGTTGGATTTTAAAAATCAAAAAAACGAATAGTTTATTATTGTATGACTGATAAATACAATTCAATTTGAATTACTTGGAGTTTTTGTCGGCTGATAGTGATATGTTATATAACAAATTCTAAGAATATAGCATATAACAATCATTAAATCAGAACTTTATTTGTAAACAATTCAATGAATTTTTATTTATAAAAACCTCTGTTATTTCTTCGTTTTTTATTATTTTTGTAAAAAATTTTTTCACATATAAATTTATATAACAAATTGTATCTCAAATTATTAATATATATAAACAAAAAAAATGGCACAACAAATTTCTAAAATTATTTGGACAAAGATAGATGAAGCTCCGGCTTTGGCAACTTATTCTTTACTACCGATTGTAAATTCATATACAAAAACAGCAGGTATTGAAATTGTAACAAAAGATATTTCATTAGCAGGACGAATAATTGCTAATTTTCCTGAGAAATTAAACGATAATCAAAAAATTAAAGACTACTTAACCGAACTGGGTGAACTAACTCAATTACCTGAAACAAATATCATTAAATTGCCTAATATAAGTGCATCCGTACCGCAGTTAAATGAAGCAATTAAAGAATTGAGAGAAAAAGGATACAATGTACCCGAATACCCGGAGAATCCTAAAACAGAAGAAGAAAAAGAAATTGCCGACCGCTATGCAAAAGTATTGGGAAGTGCCGTAAATCCGGTTTTAAGAGAAGGTAACGCTGACCGAAGAGCTGCAATTTCGGTAAAACAACATGCTCAGAAAAATCCGCACAGAATGATGAAGGCATGGAGTAAAGATTCTAAAACTCATATTTCATATATGAATGCCGATGACTTTTACGGAAATGAAAAATCTGTCATCGTCGATAAAGCCATAGATTTCAAAATTGAATTTACCGATTTAAACGGGAAAAAAACTATCCTAAAAAATAATCTTCATGCAGAAGACGGCGAAATATTAGACGGAACTTTTATGAACGTTTCTGCTTTAACCAAATTTTATGAAGAACAAATAAATCTGTCAAAAAAGGAAAATTTATTACTTTCTCTCCACCTTAAAGCAACAATGATGAAGGTTTCCGACCCCATCATGTTCGGACATGCGGTTAAAGTATATTATAAAACCGTTTTTGAAAAATATAAAACCGTTTTTGAAAAAATCGGAATAAATCCAAACTACGGCTTAGGTGATGTTTACTCTAAAATCGAAAATTTATCTGATATTGAAAAAAATAATATTGAAAAAGATATTGCTGATTTATACAATATCCGAGCCGATTTAGCAATGGTTGACTCTGATAAAGGAATAACCAATTTACATGTACCGAATAATATTATTATTGACGCATCGATGCCGGTTGTTATTCGTGACGGAGGTAAAATGTGGAATTCGGAAGGAAAACTGCAAGATACAAACGCAATGATTCCTGACAGATGCTATGCAACATTATATCAAACAATGATTAGCGATTGTAAACTAAACGGTGCATTTAATCCGGCAACTATGGGTTCTGTTGCAAACGTAGGTTTGATGGCACAAAAAGCAGAAGAATACGGCTCACATCCTACAACATTTGAAATTCCTGCTGACGGAAAAGTACAGGTTATTTGTTCCGATAATACAATTTTAATCGAACATAATGTTAGTAAAGGAGATATTTGGAGAATGTCTCGCGCCAAAGATATTGCCATTCAAGATTGGATTAAATTAGCCGTTACACGTGCCCGAAAAACCAATACTCCGGCTATTTTTTGGCTTGATAAAAACAGAGCTCACGATGCACGAATGATTAAAAAAGTTGAACCTTATTTAAAAAACCACAACACAGAAGGTTTAGACATTAAAATTATGTCACTCACAGAAGCCATGCAATTTACAATTGACAGAAGCAGAAAGGGTGAAGATACCATTTCGGTTACCGGTAATGTTCTAAGAGACTATTTAACTGACTTATTTCCCATTTTAGAATTAGGTACAAGTGCAAAAATGTTATCTGTTGTGCCTTTATTAAAAGGCGGCGGATTATTTGAAACCGGTGCCGGAGGTTCGGCACCAAAACACGTTCAACAATTTCTTGAAGAAGGACATCTTCGTTGGGATTCATTAGGCGAATTTTTAGCTTTGACGGTTTCTTTAGAGCATTCAGCATCAAATTTTATTAATACTAAAGCACAAATTCTTGCTGATACGCTTGATGAAGCTATAGGCAAATATCTTGAAAACGGTAAAGCCCCGTCTCGTAAAGCAGGCGAACTTGATAACAGAGGAACACACTTCTTTTTGGCAAAATATTGGGCAGAAACATTATCTGAGCAAAATAAAGATTTGGAATTAAAAAACAAATTTTTACCTGTTTCGAATGAATTAAATGCAAACGAAACCCTTATTTTAAAAGAAATAGCAGCCGTTGAAGGCAAAAAAACCGACATCGGAGGATATTATATGCCCGATGATGAAAAAGCTACAAATGCCATGCGTCCGTCAAATACATTTAATTCAATTATTAATAAGATAATTTAAATCAAATAATTATGCAAAGTAAAAAAGTTGAACAAGCATTAAACAGGCAAATAGAACTGTAACAATTTTCTTCCCGGTTGTATTTAGCTATGGCATCATGGGCTGAAGTAAACGGATATAACGGTTCGGCTAATTTTTTATATATTCACTCCGATGAAGAACGCGTTCAGATGTTAAAATTATTTCATTACATCAATGACAGAAACGGGCACGCAATTGTTCCAAAAGTTGAACAACCCAAAGCAACTTATGATTCAATTCAAGCTGTTTTTGAAGAAATTTATGAACATGAGAAAATGATATCGTCTGAAATAAATAATTTAGTAGGTATTTGTTATGATGAACGAGATTTTTCAACACAAAACATTCTGCAATGGTATGTTCAAGAACAAATTGAAGAAGAAAATTTATTCAGCATGATTTTAGATAAATTAAATTTATTAGGCGGAGATAAAGCAAAACTGTATATGTTTGACAACGAAACGGAAAAACTTTCCGCTGCTCATACTCAAGCTAAAAATTAAAAAAACTACAGAACATATAAAGACTCCTCAAATAAAGGAGTCTTTTTTTTGACATTTGTATAAAAAAATCGTATCTTATGCAAAATCTTAACCTAATAAATAGCACTAAAATGAAATACGATTATTTTTGTCCGACCTGCCTGTCTCCGATAACCGTAAATAATAATATTGTATTAACAATTCAGAGACAAAGCGGAGAATCAGGAATTATTTTTTTAGACACAACACCGGGAAACTATTCAAAAATTAAACACAGCTCTTTTAAAACTGACAAGAATGAACTGATGAAAATATTTTGCCCGGTATGTCATAAAGATTTATTGTGTTTACCTGATAAAAACTTGGCACGCTTGTATATGAAAGATTCTGACGGCGACAATCTTACCGTTTTGTTTTCAGTTAAATACGGTGAAGAATCAACCTATATTGTCAAAGATAAAGAAATTCAATCAAAATACGGAAAAGATTCGGAAGATGTTGATTTTGAATCACTTTCATTATGTAAATAACTTTATTCCCATTCAATTGTTGCCGGAGGTTTTGAACTGATATCGTAAACAACTCGGTTTATACCCTTCACTCGGTTTATAATTTTATTTGAAACGCTTGCTAAAAATTCATGAGGCAAATGCGACCAATCAGCTGTCATTCCGTCTGTTGAGCCTACCGCTCTCAAAACAACCGTGTTCTCATAAGTTCGTTCATCACCCATAACACCGACAGATTTTACCGGCAATAAAATGCTTGCTGCCTGCCAAACTTGATTATATAAATCTTGTTTTTTTAATTCTTCTATAAAAATTGAATCTGCTTCTTGTAATATTTTAACTTTTGCTTCAGTAACATCACCGATAATTCGAATACCTAATCCGGGTCCCGGAAAAGGATGCCTGTTTAATATATCTGCCGGAACTTTCAATGCTGCCCCTACCCTTCTGACTTCATCCTTAAACAATAAACGTAAGGGTTCAACAATTTTAAGTTTCATAAAATCGGGTAATCCGCCAACATTATGATGCGACTTTATAGTTGCTGAGGGTCCCTTTACCGAAACGGATTCAATAACATCCGGATAAATTGTACCTTGAGCTAACCACTTAACACCCTTAATTTCAGAAGCTTCTTTATCAAAAATTTCAATAAATGTATTTCCTATTATTTTCCTTTTTTGTTCAGGATCTGATACTCCTTTTAGTGCCTCGTAAAAATCACTTTTAGCATCAACTCCCTTAACATTTAAACCTAAACCTTTATAGGATTCTAAAACTTGGGTGAATTCATTTTTTCTCAGTAAACCGTTATCTACAAAAATACATATCAAATTTTTATGAATTGCTTTATCAATCAATACAGCTGCAACAGATGAATCAACACCACCCGATAAACCGAGGATAACTTTATCATTACCTAAGGTGCGTTTTAACTCATCAATAGTTTTTTCAATATAAGATACGGGAGTCCAATTTTGTTGCATACCGCAAACTTCAAGAACAAAATTTTTCAGAATTGTTTGACCCTGAATTGAATGATAAACCTCCGGGTGAAATTGCAAACCAAAAGTATTTTCACCGATTATTTCAAATGCACCTACCTTAACATCCTCGGTAGCCGCAGTAATTTTATAATTTTCAGGTAACTTAACAATTGTATCGGCATGCGACATCCAAACTTGTTCGCCGTCAGTTATGCCTTTAAATAACCTGTTTGCAGTGTCAAAAATTTTTAAATTGGCACGACCGTATTCGCGAAATTCTGAAGCTGCAACTTCACCTCCGAAATGATGGGCTAAATGTTGTGCTCCGTAACATATTCCTAACAACGGTTTTAAACCTTTAACTTCAGAAATATCGGATGTCGGAGCTTTTTCGTCTCTTACTGATGAAGGGCTGCCTGACAAAATTACTCCTTTAATACTTGAATCTTTTTCAATTTTTTTATTAAAGGGCCATACTTCACAATACACATTCAATTCTCTTATTTTTCTGGCTATCAATCTTGTATATTGTGAACCAAAATCTAAAATTATAATTTTGTCTTGCATTTTAATTACTTAAATAAATCTAAATAAACGGGTAAATGATCGCTAAAACCGTCGTGAAATGTAAATCCGACATAGGTTCTGAAAGGTTTATATCCTACAAAATTCTCATCCGTTTCTAACAAAAACGGAGCATCAAATACATGAGCATCATCAAGGCTTGTATGGATGTTATTTTTAGGATTTAACATTGAACCGGATACGATTATTTGATCTAAAACCCCCCATTCTCCTTCGTGTTTATGCGACCCCTTTCCCTTTTTTTCTTGCAAATAATACGCTAAATTATATAAACTTTCATTTTCAATTTCTGAATATTCGGTTTTAGCCGATAAGGTTTCTTTGAGGCTGTTATTTTGGGGATAATCATTCAAATCGCCCATTATAATAATGTTTGGTTCTGTATCGGCATTAAATATTGAATCCGTTTTATGTTTTAAAACCGAAGCTACAAAAATTCTTTTATGGTCGGTTTCCATTTGTCCGCCCCAACGTGAGGGCCAATGATTTATAAAAATATGCATTGTGTCTTTAAATTTATTAAAACCTTTAACATACAATATATCACGTGTTTTACTATCCGGTTCATAAGGAAACATAATTTTGATTGCCTCATATTCAATTGGTGTAAATTTATCTTTCCTGTATAAAAATCCGACATCAATTCCGCGTCTGTCAGGTGATTCTTTGTGAATTATTCTATAAGGGTATTTTTTTAATGCCGTTTGCTTAATAATTCCTTCCAATACATATCGGTTTTCAATTTCACAAACCCCTATAATTTCGGGTAATTCCCATTGACCGATTGCAGTTATTACTTTTGAAATATTATTCAACTTTTTATAATATCTGCTGTTCATCCAATGTCGTCCGCCTTCGGGTGTAAATTCCTCATCAGAAGTTATTGAATCATTATAAATATCGAATAAGTTTTCAACATTATAAAACATAATCCGCATATCACCTCTCGGGAATTCGTATTCATTCAGATTTTGAGCATTGTTCAACAAAGATACTGAAATGAAAAAAACAAATAATACATATTTTATTATTCTCTTAGTCATACTTATCAAAAAATTTATTTTTTATAAAACGAATAAATATAGCAACTGTTACCCATACAATATTCAGTAAAATGAAAGCTGCAAAAAATTTGAATATTGCTGTAGTAGTGTCAAATACAGATTTAATACTGTCAATAAACAAATAATTTTCAGATTTATAATTTAAAGAGAAATGAGTAATAACCGCCATTATTGAATATGTAAAAAAAGTGATTATTAAAATAATAAACACCGTTTTTAAAATAACAGTAAAGTGAATATCGGTATTTTTTTTATCTTTACTCATTCGTTGCAAAAATAATATTTCATTTTAATTAATTAATTTAATATGAATAAAAAAAGGCTTTTTCTGATATTAATTGTTTTGATTGGTTTTAATATTAATTATACATTTTCTCAATCTGCCGTAAAATTTACAACCGACAGTATAATTTCAGAACTTAAACTGTTTTACCAAGTTAACAATGCTGATTTAGAAAAAGATAAGAAAGCATTAAAAAAGGATTCGATATTAAATAATTTAGCAGAATTATGGATTTCAGGCTTAAACGCTAATGAAAAAAAAATCATAAGCGAAATTGCAAATTATCATGTTTCAAGAAGCTTAGAAAAAGAAACAACACTGATGCAATTTATTCAATCAATTATCTTTTTAAAAACAAAGAATTCAACAAATTTTTCGGCATGGTTAAACATGTTAAATTATCTTATAAACTCACAGCAAGTAAGTTCTGCAAAAACAGGACAGTTTATTGAAAGCGTATATTCACTTATTTCTGATAATTATTTGTTAAATAAAGCCTCATCGAAGTGGAAACTAAAAGAAAATACCGCCTTTAAATTTATTTATTCTCAACCGGAAAATAAATTCAGCATTCAATTTCCTGCTACAAACATAGAATCATACAGTATTGACGGAGATACGATAAAAGTGTTGAACACACAAGGCGAGTATGATATTTTTGAATCTCATTGGAAAGGAAAAAACGGAACAATCACTTGGGAAAAATATGGCATTGCAGCTTCCGACATTAATGTAAAACTATCACACTACAATATAAACATGAATAAGACTGAATTTCATGCGGATTCGGTAGTTTATATTAACAATCCGGCATTTAAGGAAAAAATTTTAGGGAAAATTACTGTTTTAGCTTCAAAAAGAGCCTTTACTCAAAGTCAAACACCCGAATTCACATCTTATCGAAATAATTTTAAAATTAAGAGTAAATATCCGAATATTTATTTTACTTCCGGAATTGAAATGAAAGGAAAAACTTTAAATTACGTAGGGACCGAAACCGTACCTGCCGTTGCTGAATACATTTCTAACGGAAAACCTATAATAAAAGCTCGATCATTAAGGTTTTCGGATATTGATGAAACATTAAAATCAAATCAAACAGATATTAGTATATTTATTGCCGACAATGATTCAATTACACATCCTAATGTTTCATTTTCAGTAAAAAATGAGCAGTTTTCTTTTACAAGAAATTTAAAAGGAACCGGAAATAGTCCGTTCATGAATTCATACCAAATGATGAATTTTACAGTCGATAATATTGAATGGAACATAAAAGATTCACTCATTCACTTTTATTCAAAAGCCGGAAACGAAGCGATGTTTAAATCAACAGATTATTTCACAAAGGAAGATTTTATAAAACAACAGATGTATGAAACAACAAATCCGTTGTTTGAAATTAATAAATATACAAAAAAAATAGGCTCTGATGAATTTTTCTCGCAGGATTTTGCTTCCTTTATTAAAAAACCGAGTACAACCGTTAATCACCGATTAATGGAATTATGGTATGAAGGTTTTTTAGATTACAATCCGAACAATAATTATGTAAAAGTTAAACAAAAACTCTACGATTACATCCAATATTTTTTTGATAAAAAAGACTACGACGTTATAAATATCATTTCAAAAGGTAAAGAGCGAACAAAAGATGCCCAATTATTTCCTGTATCGAATGCTGTGTTTGACATAAAAACAAATCAAATGGCACTTTTCGGAGTTGAACAAATCGTTTTAAACGAACGAAAAAAAGTCGGTATCGTTCCTGCAAACCAAATGATTTTAATCGGACAAAACAGACAATTGTTTTTTTCAGGTCGTTTAAGAGCCGGATTAGCTGATATTTACGGCAAAAGTTTTGCTTTTAATTATGAAAATTATGAAATTAATACAAGCAATGCCGACTCGTTAGTCTATCGAATTTGGGACAAAAAAATTTTAAATTCAGAAGAAAAATTATCTGCAAAATTCTTAAATTCAACAATTGAAAATGTAAGCGGAACGGTTAAAATTGATATTAAAACAAACAAATCCGGTTCAAAAGATAGTGCACAATTTCCGCTTTTTATATGTTCTGATACCTCTTATGTTTACTACGATAAAAGAAACAAACAAGGAACAACATACCCGCGTGAGCGTTTTTATTTTAAAAACTATCCGTTTATGCATGACAGTTTATTATATATAACAAAGTCGCAATTGCTTATACCCGGAATGATGTTTACGGGAGATATTATACCGACTTTTCAAGACACATTAGAAGTTCAGAACGATTATTCTTTAGGTTTTATTCACCAAACACCTGACGGCGGATTTCCGCTCTTTAAAGGAAAAGGAACCTTGTCATCTGGAAATAACAATATGAATAGCTTTATCAGGCTAAGCAACAACGGATTAGAAGCTAACGGCGTAGCTAAATGGAACAATACAACAATAACAACAAAAGATTTCACTTTATACCCCGACTCACTGACTACTTTAGCCGATGAAATAGAAATTAGTGAATTTATTAATACCGAAACCTATGCAGAATTTCCGGTAGTTAAAGGAAAATTAGTTTCAACCAGCTGGGATGCTGTAAATGATGTTATTAGGTATAAAACAACCGGTATAGCAGTTGATATGTATAATGAAAAAGTTCAATTTTCGGGTAACTTTGAATACCGTCCTAAATCTCTGACAGGAAAAGGTCGTGCAAAAATTCAGGAAGGAACAGTTTCATCGGAGGATTTTGAATTTAACAAAAATTCATTTCTCTCTGAAAAAGCCGACATTAAAATAAATGAAAAAAATTCTGACACAAAAGACGTTATAATAAAAAACATGAAATCTTTCGTTGATTTAAAATCTGATAAAGCAGTGTTTCAAAAAATTGAAAATGAAGATTCATATGTACATTTTGTAACCGACCAATATTTAAGCTATCCGAATCATTTAGTTTGGCATACCGGACAAGGTAAAATTAACCTGAATTACAATATGAGTAAATTCACGAATAAACTTTTCTCAAAAGATTCTATTTTGCTTGACAGCACTTATCTTACAGACTATTGCAGATTCGATAAAACTTTGTTTTCATCTTCATACGGCGATTTAAAATTTGTTTCAATAAAACCTGAACAAGATTCATTGATGTTTTTCGGCAGTCGTGCTAATTATTATACCGGTAACAAAAAAATTGTTGCTATGGATGTTCAAAAAATTATTGTTGCCGATATTGTTGTAACCCCTAACAGTGAGCTTATTATAAATGAAAACGGTGAAATGGAAAAGCTGTTAAAAACAATGGTTAAGGCACGAGGAATTCACAACATCAGCGATGTTGATATTAAAATTAACAGCAGCAAAAAATATGTTGCATCGGCAGGAATATATCAATATGAAGATATGAATAAAAACTTGCAAAACATTAATTTTGATAATATTACCTATGATGAAGCCGCCGGAGCTACCGTTGCACATGGTTTTGTCGATCAATATCAAAAATTCAACCTCAATCCGTGGTTTAATTATTACGGCGATGTAAATTTTAATGCATCAAAAGACCGACTTCGATTTGAAGGATACGCACGTATAATTCATTCATGTCCTTCAATTCCGCAGTGGTTTTATTTTGAATCGGAAATTAATCCGGACAGTATTTACTTACCCCTCGAATCGAAATTATACTCTGATTTAGCTTCAAATAAAGCCCGAATTTATGCAGATATTATGTCTTCAAAAGACTCGACACATGTTTTTCCTGTATTCTTATCGACCGACCCTTACGGAAATTCAGAATCAATTTTATCTCTAAGAGACTCTTCGTTTTATGTTACGTACAACGATAACGAAAATAAATACGAAATTACAACATTAGCAAAGTTTAATAACCGAAGCCTTCCGGATGCATATTTGGAATTACAAAGAAGCAAATGTATTATTAACGGCGAAGGTCCGTTAAGCCTGTCGGAAACCGTAAAAGTAAATGAGTTTAAAAGTTTCGGAGAATTACGTTTTGATACAAATTCTGATGAATTTACAATGGGAACATTAACATATTTAGACTTTTTCTTTGCGAAGAAGCCCTTAGATATTTTGAATGAAAAATTAATTTTAAATCCGAATTTAAGTGGTATTCCGTTGGAAAATGACTCCTATAAAAAGCCCATGTATCAAATTATAGGAATTGAAACATGCGATAAAATGCTCAGTGAAATGTCATTAAATGCCGGAGTACTTAAAAAATTTCCGAAAGAACTTGATAAAACCATAGTTTTTACAAATTTAGCCTTTAAGTGGGATAAAAAATCAATATCCTATAAATCAATAGGAAAAATAGGTATTTCCAACATAGGCAATCAAATGATTAATAAATATGTTAACGGATATATTCAAGTAAGAAAACGATTAAACGGTGATAAAATATTTATTTATCTTGAAACCGGCGAAAAGGAATGGTTTTTCTTTGCATTTTCCGGCGGTATTTTACGAACCCTTTCTTCTGTAAGTGAATACAATCAGGTTATTTCAGATATGAAAACTAAAGATAAGAAAATTAAAACCGATAAAGGAATTTTTAATTATATGCTCACAAATGAAGAAACTAAAAACTTGTTCATTTATGAATTTACCGGAGTTCATCCTGCTATTGACAACTTTAACGGAAGCACGGAAGACTTGCTTGATGATGAAGAAAATAATTAGGTTTTAAAATATTTTCCTTGCCAAGTATTTTGTATAAGAAACTGTTTTTTAATTTTTTCAACGATTTCAAAATTTTTTAATCCTCCCCAAAGAGGTGCAATTAATAAATTTGTCGGCGATTCGCTGATAAAACGTTCAATTATTATGTCAGGATTCAGTCGTTCAGCAAATTGAACTACAAATTTAATGTATTCGTCGGCAGTAAACAATTTGAAGTTTTCAGGATTTCGGCTATATTCTTTTGCCATCACGGTTCCTTTTATAATTTGAAGTTGATGTAACTTTAAAGTTTCAAAGGGTAATTCTGAAATTATTTCGGCATGCTTTAAATTTTCTTCACGGCTGTCGCCCTGCAAACCTATTATATAATGAATACCGACATGAATCCCTCTGTTTTCAGAAAGTTTCAGAGCTTTAACAGAGTCTTCGAAGGTATGAGCTCTGTTAATTTTCTTTAATGTTTCATTGCTACATGATTCTATTCCGTATTCAATGATTATGTAATAGCGTTCGGCTAAATGTTCTAAATAATCAAGTGTTTCATTATCAACACAATCAGGTCTGGTTGCAATAACTAAACCGATTACACCGTCAAGCGATAAAGCTTCTTCATAATAGTTCTTTAAAACATCTATTTCGGCATAAGTATTTGAATAAGCCTGAAAATATGCTAAATACTTTTGTGTCTTATATTTCATTGAAAAAAAAGCAATTCCCTCATTTAATTGTTGAGTAATTGTTTTTTTAGGATGGCAATAAAACGGATTAAATGTGTCATTATTACAATATGTGCATCCTCCTCTCCCTTTTGTACCGTCACGATTGGGGCATGTAAATCCGGCATCAACAGCAATTTTTTGAATTCTTGTATCGAATTTATTTTTAAAAAAAACTGAAAATTCGTTGTAAGGCTGCTCGTTTCCCCATGAATAATTCATTAATTATTTATTTTACCTTCAATAATCTCAATTGCTTGTTCGTAGCTAATTTTTTTTGCAATAATTTTTTTATCTTTATCCAACAAATATAATATCGGCGAGCTGCTCAGGTCGTAATTTATTCGATACGAATCGAAAGGATTCCATGCATTAATCCATTCATATAATTGATGTTCATTAATAAATTCTAACCAATCTATAGTTACTTTTGAAAATTTTGTCCAATCGGTAATATCTTTTTGCATAAAAAAAGAAATAACTTTAACGTTTTTACTTTTCAAATCTTTTTCTAAATACAATTTATAAAACTCGGGGGTTTCTTTTCGGCAATGGCTGCAATCTGGTGTCCAAAACCACAAAATGGTATATTCTGCTTCCACATTTTTTAACGCCCCTTCGTTCTTAAACTCATCAAAAAATTGTTTCAACAATTCTACTTTTAGATTATATTTTATGATACTGTCGGCATTCGATTTTTCAATTTGAATTCCTTCATTTTTATATTGTTCACAGCGTTCAACCAAGTGGTTAATTTCTTCGGGTTTGTTTATAGTCATTTGATAGTTAATGTTATATGCCTGATTTCCTACCAAACATTTCTTTTTATTGGCAATTTTTCCCTTTAATTCATTTATAAATTTTGCATCGCTCCATTCGGCATCTTTTATATAATATTTGTCGGCAATATGAACAAAAACGTTTTCGGCAGTCATCATCTGATTTGCTTGAAACTTATTAAACATATGAACCAGCATAAATCTGAATAATTCCTTATTTGTTCTTGATTTCTCAATTAATAAATCAATTTCGGAAATAAGTGTATCCGGGTGTTGCATTAAAACTTTATCAACAAAAATGTCAATAGTATTTTGATAAATCGGGGTTCGAAGCAAACGCGGATCCGATACATCAAAATTGTCAAAATAATGATTTCTGAACCAATAATATTGTTTTTCTTTATCTGTTATTGTCGGCGGTACTTCCGGACGGCGGGTTGCTTTTAAAAATTTAATAAAAAATAGGGACGGATTATCGGTAAGCACTTTATTATAAAAACTATTAATTTCCTCTCTCATCGCGTTTATTTGTTTATCAATTTCTTTTACTTTTTGACCGTCTTGTTTATTCAACTCTCTGCTCTTCATTAACTCTTCTTGCTGTTGAGTTACCGTTCTCACTTTCTTTTCATATTCTTTGAAAATAAGATTTTCCTCCGACCCTTTAAAACTTACCGTTTCACTAAAGTTAAATGTATCGGCAATAATTGAAAACTCTTGATCGGCATCTAAAATAAAATCAAATAAATTTTTATTCGGTAAAAACAAAAAATACATTCCTCCCGGAAATGCCTCTTTGCCTTTAAAAACGCCTTCACCCTTAGCATTTAGAGTAATCGTATCATCCGGAACAAGTTGTTCGTTAAAGTGATGACCTAAAATTACATCTTGATTTTTTAAGTTTTTTATAAATACTTCAATTTGATGCCCTTGCGAAAGCATTATTCGTGTAAAAATTAAAAAAAGTGTCAGTAATGCTATTTTTCTCATAATTAAAAGATTTGAACTGTAGTATTGTGGTGTTAATATTTTAAAAACTATTAACGAAACAAAATTAAAAATAATATAAATTTATTCGTGTATATTAACTGAATATTTAAATCTCTGTATAAATTTGTACCTTAAAATAAAATTTTACACATTATGAAAGTTATAATTGCAGGAGCCGGTGAAACCGGAACATATCTTGCACAATTACTATATAAAGCGAATAAAAATATTATCATTATTGATAAGAATAAAGATCTTCTCGAATACATTGATTCACACTATGATTTTTTAACCAAATACGGTTCATCTACTTCTATTAATGATTTAAATTCAATCGGTATTAATAATGCCGATTTATTTATTGCCTTAACGCAAACAGAAGAAGCAAATATTACATCATGCATATTAGCTAAGAAATTAGGCGCAAAAAAAGTAATTGCAAGAATTGATAACAGCGAATATTTAGAAAATGATAATGAACGTTTTTTTAAAGAACTCGGAATTGATTCTTTAATTTATCCTGAAATTTTGGCAAGTGAAGAAATAATGAATT
Source organism: Acetofilamentum sp. (assembly GCA_020720665.1). Lineage (GTDB taxonomy): Bacteria > Bacteroidota > Bacteroidia > Bacteroidales > JAADGE01 > JAADGE01. The sequence continues at coordinate 31,331 of DYOF01000002.1, forward strand.
TAATTAACCGAACAGGAGCCAGTAAAACCTTCACTTTTGCCGAAGGAAAACTCCAATTGCTTGCCATTAAAATTAAAAAGGATGCTCCGGTACTTCTAAAAACCCTTCATGAAGTAACCTTAGAAGCCGGTGATTTAGATTTTAGAGCCGTTGCCATTACACGAAAAAATGAAACAATTATTCCTAAAGGGTTTAACGCATTTCAAGAAGATGATTTATTTTATGTGATTTGTAATGAACAAGGCATCGGGAAATTAATGGAACTTTCAGGTAAAAAGCAAATTAATGTTGAAAACATTATGATTATGGGCGGTAGCCGAATAGGGTTAAAAACTGCTCTAAAATGTGAAAAAAGATGTCGAGTTAAATTGGTTGAAAAAGACCGTGATAAATGTGAAGAACTCAGTGAAAAATTGACGAATACTTTGGTTATTCACAGTGACGGGCGTGATACCGAACTGCTGAAAGAAGAAGGAATTGAAGGAACAGATATTTTTATTGCCGTAACCGGCAACTCCGAAACCAATATTTTAGCTTGTTTGCATGCAAAAAAATTAGGCGTTCCTAAAACTATTGCCGAAATTGAAAACATGGATTATTTAGCTGTTGCCGAACAAATGGGAATTGAAAGTGTTATTAACAAAAAAACGATTGCATCCGGACACATATATTCGCACATTATGAGCAAACAAGTTTCTTCTGTACAATGTTTAATAGGCAGTGATGCCGAAATACTTGAATATACTGTGAGAAAAGGGGCTAAAATAACTAAAAAGAAATTGATGGACATAAATTTTCCAAAAAAAGCTATAGTAGGCGGTGTAATCAGAAATGATGAAGTATTAATTGCAAAAGGCGACACATTAATAGAGGAAAATGATAAAGTAATTTTATTTGTCCTCCCCGAAGCTATTGATAAAGTAAATAATTTTTTTTAATTAAAATCATTATAAGCGGGAGTGCGACTCCGATACGCACTCCCGCTAAAATCACAAAGCAAAAATGAAAAACATCCTGTTAATTATTATTATTTTTCTTTTCCTTTTTTCAGGAAAAACATTTTCACAATGTAATGTTGATAGCTTAATATATTTAAGAGATTTTAACACAACAAGTAAAGCTATAAAATATGAAGCTGTAAAATGGCCCGTTATACTAAACAGGCGTACAATATACAAATTTTGCTTTACAGAAGGATTCGATAAACCGGCAAATTCCGATTATTATTGGAGAACTTTTAAAACACCGCAGTATTCAGAAATGCAATTAATTAATTATACAGATTCATCTATAACAAAAATAAAATCCTCATATGAAAACGGTGTTGATACCTGTTGTTTTGATTATGATTGTCCAAAATCCGGAAAATATTATATTATGATTTCAGCGAAAGATACTTCCTATGTACATAGATACTTCATTACTGCCGGATTATTTTTTGCAGGCAGAGTTAAATAAAAGTATATAGCAGCGAGAGTAAGACTTGGAATAGAACTCCCGCATATGATATGCTAATAGTTTTCAAAAGGCAACCATAGTTTATCTCTGTAATCTTCACGATTAAAACGCTTTGTATCGGCAACTGTTCGGATATGTTCAGTAGTATAAGCCACTTCTTGTAAAAAGCCCAATGCTCTGTTAGCACTTTCGCCCATATTAATAAATACAGATTCTCCGTTGTGTATTAATCCTCGTTTTAATGCTTCAAAAAAACCTAATACACCGGCAGCCGACGCCGGACCGATTTTAATTACACGTTCAAAACCGACCAAGCGAGCCAACGGAACAGCCATCTCTTCATTTACCGAAAAAATTTCGCCGCCGCTTTTTCTTACCAAAGGACCCATAAAGGGGTACATGCCGGGATTTCCTGTTGCAATGGTAGGAATGAGTGTAACCGGATTTTCGTAAATCGGATAATCTTTTTCCCATCCGTTCGGATAATTGTTATTTTTTGCATTTTCCCAGGCATGTGCCATCGGAGCACATCGGTCGCCTTGTGATAATAAGAAACGCGGTAACTTTCCGAATAAATTTAATTCTTTAAAATCATCAAAAGCTTTGTCAACTGCAAACGGACCGGTTCCGCCGCTTAATGCCTGAATGTACACATCAGGGGTTTTGCCCATAACACGCATCATTTCAAATACTTGTGTTTTTTTTGCTTCCAATCGCAAAGGGTCAAGATTTCCGCCGGTAATTAAAATTCCGTGTTCTTTTGCATAATCGGCAGCAACTTTTTTAGCATAGGCATAATCGCCTTTTACACGAAATAATTTTTGTCCGTAAGTTCCGATATGAGCTTCGCTGTCGGGAAGGGAATCTTCGGGAACAAAAACGGCACAAGAAACTCCGGCACGTGCCATATAATGAGCGAATGCACTGGCTGTATTTCCGGTGCTCACTACAACATATTCTTTTATACCGTGTTCTTTCATTACTGAGGCTGCTAATGCTCCACCTTTGTCTTTGAAAGTTCCGGTTGCAAAACTTTTATCATTTCGGTTAATGAAAACTTCCAAATTCAAGTTATATTTTCGTTTTGCATAATCTTCAAAGAACTGCCAACGTTCAATCGGAGCTACTCCTTCACCTTCTGTAACAATATTTTCTTTATGTTCTAAAGGTAAAAAATCAAAGTAATGCCATAAACTTTCGGGTTTTTGATTTGCCTGAATTAATTCAATCAATTTATTTTTATCGGTATGATATATGGTATTTATCTTGTTATCACCGCATTCAGGACATTTTTGATTATTTGAAAACCATTCTTTAAAACCTTCAATTTCAAAACCGCAGGTCTTGCATTTAAAATAAAATTTATTATTCATTTTTAGTTTTTTACAAATATTTAAACTTATATTTTATGATTATTTTAGTGTACAACTTTGATTAATAGGAGTTTATCCTTCTATTTGTTTTAACGTAATAATAAATTCCGAATATTAAAAGCAAAAAAGCAACGACCATTAAAATAATTCCCAGAACAAACATATTTTCAAGAAATTCAATTTTAATAACAACAAATCCGGAACTTAACAAAACAACAAACGACCTGAAAAAAGCTAAAAAAGTTCGAACATTTGCCAACTTAGTTCTTTCTGTTGCTAATTTATCGTTAGAGTCTAATTTTTGTTTTTCGCTCATCATTTTATTATCTTTTTACAATAAAATCAGGGTTTAATAAATTTTCTTTATTATACAGAAACGGACTTCCGTTAACTTGAGTTAATGATGCACCGGAAGCATTTAAAATGGCATGTCCGGCAGCTGTATCCCACTCCATTGTAGTACCGAAACGCGGATAGACATCGGATTTCCCCTCTGCTATCATACAGTGTTTTAAAGAACTTCCTACAGACATTAATTCGATTTCGCCTTTTTCTTCTTTTATTTTTTTTATATATTCAAGTGTTTCATCTGACATATGAGAACGACTTCCGACAACCGTAAAATTTCTTTTATCAGCCGGTAAGGGTAATTTTTGAGCATCAAAAGAGAAAACCGAAAAACCTTCTTTTTTATATCCGGTGAAGTTTATACCTTCAATTTTAAATGCTCCGGTTTCAGAATCTCCGAAGTATAAAACACTCGTAACCGGCACATAAATTATTCCCATAACGGGTATCTTATTATGAATTAATGCAATATTAACAGTAAATTCGCCGTTTCGTTTTATAAATTCTTTTGTTCCGTCAAGCGGATCGACTAACCAGAAATATTCCCAATTTTTTCTTTCGTTAAATGAGAGCAGCTTACCTTCTTCACTTAATATCGGAATATTTGTTTCAAGTAAAATTTCAACAATTTTCAAATGTGCATTTTTGTCAGCTTTTGTTAAAGGAGAATTATCTTCTTTTGAAACAATCTGAAAATCATCGCCTTTATAAACTGCTAAAATTTCGTCGCCGGCAGCTAAAGAAGCTTCTACGGCAATTTTCATTAATTTATTAAAATCCATTATACGATTCGGTGTGTGTGTGATGAATTCGCTTGGTTTGTCGGCATTATTAAAATATCATTAATCGTAACGTGAGGCGGTCGTGTAATAACAAACTCTATCGCATCTGCAATATCTTGAGCGTAAAGCGGTGTTAATCCTTCATAAACTTTATCAGCAGCTTGTTTATCACCTAAACGAACTTCTGAAAATTCCGTATCAACCATACCCGGGCTGATTGAACTTACTTTAATTCCGTAGGGTAACATATCAATTCGCATGGCTTTTGTTAGTGAATCAACGGCATGTTTTGTGGCACAATAAACATTTCCTTTAAAGTAGGTTTCTTTTCCTGCAATTGAACTGATATTTATTATTTGACCTGTTTTGCGTTTAATCATCAGAGGCATTATTGAACGTGAAATATATAACAGACCTTTTACATTTGTGTCAATCATTTTTTCCCAATCATCAATATTTCCTTCCTGAATTAAATCTAATCCGGATGCCAAACCGGCATTATTTAACAGTACATCAACGGATTTCCATTCAACAGGCAGGTTCTCAATTTGAGCGGCAGTTTCACTCCTGTTTCTTATATCAAAATTTAATGTCAATACTTCAACACCATATTCTTCAATTATTTTTTTTGATAAGTCTTGTAAACGTTCGTTTCTTCTGCCGGTAATAATTAAATTGTAATTTAATTTTGCCAGCATTAATGCAGCTGCTTTTCCAATTCCGGAAGTAGCTCCGGAAACTATTGCCGTTTTATTCATTTTTAAAAATACATTAAACTTAATATCGTAATAGTAACAATCATATATAATAAAGTCAAGGGTGCACCTATCCGGAAAAAATCTTTAAATTTATATCCTCCCGGTCCGTATATCATTAAATTGGTTTGATAACCTATGGGTGTCATAAAATTAGCTGCAGCAGCATATGCAACAACTAAAATAAAAGGCATAACATCAACATTTAATTCTAATGCTAAGCTAAGTGATACCGGGAAAATTACGGCAACAGCAGCTTTATTTGTAATATAAGCTGCTAAAATTGTAGTTATCATATAAATTCCGGTAAGTATTCCGACTTTTCCGAGCGGTTTAAAAACAATAATTATTCCCTCAGAAAATAATTCGGCTACACCGGTTTTCATCATAGCCATTCCGAGTGCCAATGATAGTGCAATTATTATAATCAGGTCATAATCAATACTTTTAACTAAATCTTTTGGTCTTGTAATTTTCATTATTACAAGTCCGGTAAGTAAAACCATTAAGCCGTTAAAAAATTTAATAAGACCGATTGTTGACAGCAAAATTACTAAAATTGTACCGCCTACTAAAAACATTGTTCTTAAAAAACCGAGCCGTCTTATTTCTTTTACTCTTGATGTTAAGAAAAAATCAACAGTATCTTTTAATCTGGCTTCAAAATATGTCCCTGCAAGCAAAAGAACAGAGTCGCCTGCTTTTAATTCGGTATTTCCTAATTTCCCGGCAAAAGTTTCACCGTCACGATTTACTGCTATAGCGGTTGCATCATATTTAGCTCTGAAATTAACTTCTTTTATCGTTTTTCCGGCAATTGAAGAATTATGTGAAATAACAACTTCAATAACTTCTGTATTTTTTTTTCTTGAAAACATCCCTACGGAAGGAATTTCAATTCCGTTTTTTGATTTTACGAAATCAGCTATTGATTCTGTTGAGCCTGTAAATAACAAAATATCTTCTTCCATTAAAATGGTATCATTCGGAACTGCTGTAATGCGAATATCTTCACGTAATATTTCAAACAAAAACAGTCCTTCTAAATTTCTTAAACCGGCTTCTGCAATGGTTTTCCCTATTAAATCGCTGTTTGTTTTTATTCGCCCTTCAACAATAAATTTTCGTTCTAAAGCATTGATTTTATCTATCGGATTTTTATTTTCGGGTAATAGTTTTTGACCGAAAAATAAAATATAGGCAATTCCTATAACAATCATTGGAACACCCACGGCCGAAAAATCAAAAATATCTAATTGCGGTAAATTGGGAATTATTTTCTGGTCGGTTACTAAGCCGTTAACGATTAAATTTGTTGATGTTCCGATTAAAGTTGCACAGCCTCCGAGAATTGCAGCAAAAGACAAGGGAATCATCAATTTTGAAACCGGAGCTTTTAATCTGTCGGCTGTTGTGTGTACGTAGGGCATTAATAAAGCCACAAGAGGAGTATTGTTCAAAAAAGCCGATAAGAATGCTACGACAAACATCATTCTTGCCGTAAAATTCCGGATTGATTTGGAGCGTGTAAAGAAGTAATCAAAAAAGATATCTAAAACAGATGTTCTTCTGTAAATATCACCTAATAACAATAACATAACAATAACGGCAATTTGCTCATTAGCAAAACCGTCAAGAATTTCTGACGGGTCTAATACATTTGTTATTCCTAAAACAATAACGGCAATAATAAATGTCATAGTCGGTCCTAAAATCTCTTTATATAAAGAGACAATTAAAAAAAGAAGTACTGCTATAACAATTATTGCATCAAAAGTCATCTAATCATTTTTGAAACGAAATTGATAATTCATTATTGGCGTTCAACAATCATACCTGCTCCTACAGTTTCATTCGTAACTTCATCAACCAAAATGAAACTGCCTGTATTACGGTTTTTTCGGTATGAATCAAAAAACAAAGTTTGTGTCGTGCGGAGTTGAATACGAGCAATATCATTCATTTTAACCGTTTTATCTTCATAATTACGTTCAAGAGTATTGATATCCATTTTAAATTTCACCTCTTGAATCATACATTTTACATCTTTAGTTGTATGTCTTAAACTATATTTTCCTCTGACTTGGAGCGGTCGTTCATTGAACCAACTAATCATCGCAGTAATATCTTGGCTTTGAAGCGGAATATTATTTGCTTTAACAATCATATCTCCTCTGCTGACATCAATATCATCAGTAATTGTAATAGAAACGGATTGCGGAGCAAATGCCGTTTCTAAACTTTCTGTCAAAGTATCAATTGATTGTATTGATGATTCAAATCCTGACGGTAAAATTTTAATTCGGTCACCAACTCTAAAAATACCTCCGTCTATTCTGCCGCCGTATCCTCTGTAATCATGGTATTCATCAGTTTGGGGTCTGATTACAAATTGAACAGGAAATCGGGCATCTACATGATTATGGTCACCTGATATGTAAACATTTTCTAAAAGATGTAACAAGGTTGCACCTTCATACCATTTCATATTTTTTGAGCGTTCTACAACATTGTCGCCCACTAATGCACTGATAGGAATAAAACTGATATCTTTTGTATCTAATTTGGGAGCAAAACCCATAAATTGTTTTTTTATTTTATCATAAACGTCTTCTTCGTAAGCTACTAAATCCATTTTATTAATACAAACAACAAGATGAGGTATTTGCAATAATGATGCAATATATGCATGGCGAAGTGTTTGCTCTACTACACCGTTTCTGGCATCAATTAAAATGATAGCCAAATTGGCAGTGGATGCACCGGTAACCATATTTCGAGTATATTGAATATGTCCGGGAGTATCTGCAATAATAAATTTTCTTTTAGGAGTTGCAAAATATCTGTATGCAACATCAATGGTAATTCCTTGTTCTCTTTCGGCTCTTAATCCGTCAGTTAACAATGCCAAATCGGCTTCTTCTTTTCCTTTATTTTTACTGGCTCGTTCTATGGCTTCAATTTGATCTTCAAAAATGGATTTACTGTCATAAAGTAATCGACCGATTAATGTACTTTTACCGTCATCAACACTTCCTGCTGTTGTAAAACGTAAAAGTTCCATGTCAAGATACCCGTTTGAATCGTATGTATTGTTTTCCATTATTTTGTTTTTGCTTGGGTTTAAAAATATCCTTCTTTTTTTCTGTCTTCCATTGCTGTTTCAGAGCGTTTATCGTCAAACCTCTTTCCTCTTTCGGTTGTACGTTCGGCTGCTGTTTCCTCAATAATATCTTTTACGTTATCTGCTTTAGAACGGGTTAAACCGGTATTGGTTATATCGCCTATTGTTCTGCATCTTACATCTAAAATTTCTGCCTTTTCTTCAGGTTTCAATTTCATAAAAGGTGCCGTTGATAACAATACGCCGTCACGATTAAACACTTCACGTTTGTGAGTAAAATACAGACTCGGAATTTCAATATCTTCCATGTAAATGTATTGCCATACATCTAATTCTGTCCAATTACTTAGCGGAAACACTCTAAAATGTTCTCCCATTCTTTTTTTCCCGTTAAATATATTCCACAATTCGGGTCTTTGATTTTTCGGATCCCATTGTCCGAACTCATCTCTGTGTGAAAAAAATCGTTCTTTTGCTCGAGCTTTTTCTTCGTCTCTTCTGCCACCCCCTATAGCTGCATCAAATTTATATTCTTCTATGGCATCTAACAATGTAGTTGTTTGCAACACATTTCTGCTGGCATTATAACCGGTTTCTTCTTGAACTCTGCCGGCATCAATAGTTTTTTGCACGGAACCGATATATAATTTTACACCGTGTTTTTTAACTAAATTGTCTCTAAAAATAAGTGTTTCTTCAAAATTATGTCCGGTGTCAATATGTAACAAAGGAATAGGTACTTTTGCAGGGAAAAAAGCTTTTCCGGCTAAATGAAACATTACGATTGAATCCTTACCTCCCGAAAATAGTATTACCGGATTATCAAATTGAGCAGCTACTTCTCTGAATACAAAAATTGATTCGGCTTCTAACTCTCTTAAATGATTAAGATTATATTTACTCATATTCCAAATTGTTTATTTTATTCTTTTTATATTAAAACTTAGCGTTTTTTGGTCTATATGGAGACCGCATTCTTTACTGTCTTTATTTTCCCACCACCATCTGCCGGCTCTGATATCTTCTCCGGGATTGACGGCTCGTGTACAAGGAGCACAACCTATACTCAAAAAACCTTGATCGTGTAAATTATTATACGGAACATTATATTTTTTAAGGTATAACAATACTTCGTTCAAAGTCCACTTTGTTAACGGATTAAATTTTATTACATTGAAACTGTCATTAGGTTCCAATAATGCTAATTCTGTACGGGTTACTGATTGTTCCGCTCTTAAACCCGTTATCCATAAATCTGCTGACTTTAATGCTCTTGCCAGGGGGTAAACTTTGCGAATATTGCAACACTCTTTTCTATTTTCTATCGAATCATAAAAACTATAAACACCTTTTTCGGAAACCATTTTTTCAACTTGCTCTTTATCGGGAAAATAAACTTTTATTTTTTGTTCATATTTTTCATTCGTTTTATTCCATATTTTATAGGTTTCTTCAAACATTCGCCCGGTATCTAATGTAAAAATTTCAATCTGAATTTTATTTCTGAAAATTAAATCAGTTAACACTTGATCCTCTTGCCCGAAACTTGTTGAAAATGCTATTTTATCTTTGTATTTTTCAGCCAAAAATTTAAGTTGATTCTCTATTGACAAATTTTGAATTTGTTCTGTCAGTTTGTTCAGTTCTTCCATTTTTTTTATAATTTTTGCAATGATAACTTTTTGCTGACGGAATTATTTTTCCGGCACTAAAAACGCTTTTATCAAACAATTATCATTTAGCAAAATTTCATCAATTCGACATTAACTCTTGTGTTGTTCAACTATAATTTATTTTACCCTGTTCCATGCTAATGTTTTCAGCATAAAATTAGGTAAGGGTTTAAGTTGATTTCGTTTAATCAGGTTTAAATTCCAACCGATTTTTTTTAAAATCGGTATTTTGTGTGTTTCAACAAATTCAATTAAAGTTCCGTCCGGATCTTCAACATATGCAAAATGTCCCGCTGCTTCTCCCATATCGAAAATTTTTCCGCCCTGTTCATATATCTCCGGATTACTGTCCACCGTGAAAGGATGCCCGTTCGTATTACAATAATCTTTTAAACACTTCATACAACTGACATCGAAGCATATTTGAATAAAGCCCGGATCACCCCAAAAACGATTTTCATACATTTTTTTAGCTTCTGTATCATGTACTTGCACCAATTCTATCTGACTGTTTCCAAACAGTTTACTAAATGCCCCTAAACGAGGTTTACTATGTGATAACAGAACCCTTTCAAATTTCGCATTCCCTCTTTTTAAACCTGATAAATCTTGAAAATTACCTGTTTTATTATATTCAATAACATCATAACCTAATATTTCAGAATAAAATGAAACGGCTTTTTTCATATCACTGACCCCTATTAATGCTCCAAAAACTCCGCCGTTTAAGGCTTTTGATTTTGCAAAAACAGAATGTTCTTCAATTATTTGAAATACATTACCATAAGGATCTTCGATAAAGCAATGTCTTTTACCGTTCGGATCTTTTTGAATATCACTTAGGATTTTAACATTATTTTCTTTATAAAATTTAATAGCCTGCTCAATTTTGTTACTTTTAATTTTGGCAGCATAAATACCTAAATCACCTAATTGAACTTCAAATTCGGCATGTTTTGGCTCTCTTGTTAAATACTGCCAAACCTCTAATCCGCCTCCGCCTTGTAAATTTATGGCAATTACGGCATGTCTGTGTTGTGGTTTTCCGCCGGTATAGCGTAACATTTTTTCGGCTGTTCCGGGTGCATCTACAACCGGGATGTCAAATCCTAAATATTTACGATACCACTCCCAAGCTTTCTGAATATCAGTTACTCCGATACCAACTTGCTGAATTCCGCTGATAATATGATGCATATAATTAGTTAAAATAATTTGCAAAGATAGGAATTTACATTTTCACATAAAAAATTAACTTTTAATTATCAACGATTTTAAAAAAAAGTTTTTCATATATTTGCAGCCTTATTAAATAAAGATATTAAATAATATAAATCTCAACAACGTGGATATTTTTAAAAAATTAGACACATCAAAAACCGACTTGGGAAAATATCAAGCGTCGGTTCACGGCTATATGACCTTTCCGAAATTAGAAGGCGAAATAGGTCCTGTGATGAAATTTCAAGGAAAAGATGTTATTACTTGGAGCGTTAATAATTATTTAGGCTTAGCCAACACCCCTGAGGTCAGAAAAGCCGATGCCGATGCGGCAGCTAAATATGGTATGGCTTACCCGATGGGTGCCCGTATGATGACCGGTAACACAAAATACCATGAAGAATTAGAACAAAAACTCGCTAACTTTGTTGGTAAAGAAAGTGGATATTTGTTAAACTACGGCTATCAAGGAATGTTATCAATTATTGATTCTTTGGTTGACAGAAATGATGTTATTGTTTACGACTCAGATTCACATGCTTGTATTTTAGACGGAGCCAGATTACATATGGGTAAACGTTTCGTTTATAAACATAATGACATGGAAAGCTTGGATAAACAATTAGCCCATGCTACAAAATTTTTAGAAAGTAATGATAAAGGGGGAATTCTTGTTATAACCGAAGGTGTTTTTGGAATGGAAGGCGATCTCGGAAATTTAAAAGCAATTACTGATTTTAAGGAAAAATATAATTTCCGTTTATTTATAGATGATGCTCACGGATTCGGAACAATGGGGAAAACCGGTGCCGGAACAGGAGAACATTACGGAGTTCAAGACAAAGTAGATGTTTATTTCGGCACTTTTGCCAAAGCAATGGCGGGAATAGGCGGATTTGTTGCCAGCGAAAAACATATCGTTGATTATCTTCGTTACACGATGCGTTCGCAAATTTTTGCAAAAGCCTTACCGATGCCTATGGTTTTAGGGGCTTTTAAAAGATTGGAAATGCTGCAAAACAACCCTGAATATAAAAACAAATTATGGGAAATTGTAAATGCATTACAAAAAGGTTTGAAAGAAAACGGATTTAATTTAGGTGAAACAGAATCACCGGTTACCCCTGTATTTTTTGACGGAGATGACACAATGGTAATAAAAATAACAAAAGATTTAAGAGAAAATTACGGTATTTTCTGCTCTGCTGTTGTATATCCGGTAATTCCTAAAGGAAAAATAATGTTAAGATTGATTCCTACAGCTGCTCATACTCTTGAGCATGTTGAAAAAACGATTGCCGCTTTTTCAGAAATACAAGAGAAGCTTAAAAAAGGTGTTTATACAAACTAATATTAAAAAAAGCTGCTGCATAAAGCAGCTTTTTTTATATCTTTTTCATTGTATTTAGTACTTTATATCCGATAATTTCTTCGTAAAGATTTGACGGATTTTTATAATAAACAAATATATAGTAATCGTTTTCTGTTTCATAAAAATCTCCTTCTGTAAACATTAAATTTTGTTTATTTTCTTTACTATTTACAAAAACAAATTGATAATTATAAAACCCTTGCTTTAGCAACATTCTTAAATTATAAGCCCGGTCTGAATAATTATAATACATTTCGTTTGTTTTATTTGTCTCCCAACCGCTTAATTCTCCGTAAACATAAATATTACCTTCAGGTATGAAATCTGATTTGTATTTAAAATCAACATACACATATTCCGCTTCTGTTTCATCATTTTCAACATAATCTGCCGTAACTAAAAATTTACCGTTAATGTCTTCCTGATAAGTATATGATAAATTCGATTTTTTAAAATCATCTGTTAATTCAAAAAAATAATAGGGTGATTCATGGTAAATTGATTTAACCCTCTGATTTACATATTTAGTATTCTTTACATTAAAAAACCGATATTCGTTTCCTCCTCTAAATCTTAATTTCCTTGCGTTATTATATTCATATACATTTGATTTAATAAAATCCGGCTTAATTTGGCTGATGTAATTGTATTGATTTTGATTTTGGAAAATTGTAACATTCATATTATCACCTGAATTAAAAATAAAATTTGAGTTGTCAATAATTTTAAATGTAATTTCTTGCGAATTATCAATTGAACTGACAACCGATGAACGCTTAATTTCGGCTTCAATTTTCACATTTGAATCAACAACAAAAAAACGTTGCGATAAAACTAATTTTTCTCTTCCGTAACCCTCATAAACTAAAAATAAATAATTTCCGCTCAACAAGGGTTTAATATCTTCATCGGGAAAGAGAATTTCATAATGCCGATAAGGAACTTTAGTATTGAAAGAATTTTCATATTCGGATATTACATTTTCTTTAAAACCGTCAATGTACTCTATTGAACTGATATCGGAAGGTTCCCAATTTGAATTGCAATGAATAATTGTATAGTAATAGTCTGTTCCGTTTTCATTCAAATCATCAAAACTTAAAATTAATGACTTTGGATTCTTTAAATCGATTAAGGGAATTGAAAATTTGGAATCAATTTGATAAAACTCTACGGTTTTTATTTTTTCTTTATAAACTTTATTTTCATAACTAATTTCCTGAGAGAAACTAAAACGAAAAAGGACTGTAAACAGTAATAAAATAGGATATTTTAACATTTTTTCCTCAAATATATGTTTATAAACTAAATTTATTTGCATAAAGTATAAAAAATTTATATTTTGCAACATATAAACATAAAAAAAGAAACAAGTAATGATTTGTTTATACTAAAAAACAAGAAACTTACAAACGATTAACATAACAAAAGTGCTGAAAATTTCAGACCTTTTTATTGTTTCATTCAAAGTTTTGGTAATAAAAGTAAATAAATTTCATACAAAATACTTTCAAAACTAACATTTTTTGTAATTTAGCAGATTGAATTAATATATCTTGTAAAAACTTATAAATATTATCATGAAGCAATCTTTCAGAATAAAAAATTCTATAATACCGAAAATCTCATTATTACTCTTTATTATACTTACAGCAGGTAGAGAGCCTCAACAAATTTCAGATTTCGAATTCGGAGATTTAAAATCAAAATCGTACTATACAACATTATTTAATCAATCCGAACAAACTGAACTTGCAACAGCTGATGAAGATTACCTCAGAGGCAAAACAGAACTCTTAAATGCCGAAAAAGAATTTAAAAAAGCTGAGGGTTATCAAATATTATCACAAGATAACGGAGAAAAAACAAATAAAAAAGCTTTAAAATACGAGAAAAAGGGCGTAAAAAGTGCAATTAAAGCCTACGACTATTTTTTTAAAGCATCCGACAGAAAATTTAAAGTTTATTCTGACCGATTAAAGCGGATGGACAACAATAACAGCAAAATTCACCTGAAAGCAGAAGAAATAAGTATTGAAGCCCGTGCAACATACATGTCGGGGAATGAGATGAAACAAATTGCACAATCAATGAACGGAAAACGCAAAATTGAACAATTAGAATCGGCATTTTCAACTCATTTAAAAGCAATTCGATCGCAAGAAGAAGCATTTAAAATTTATATGAACGACACAGAGGCAGATAAGTCCGATTACGAAACAGAAAATAATACCGAAAATGTAACAGATAATGATATTGAAAATAACAATACTTACAATCCTGAAAATGACCCGAATGTATATATTTCAAAAGAAGAACATATTATTTCAAAATTAAATATAAGTTCTTCTGATATATTAATTCTCGAAGATGCCAAAGATAAAAGAACCTATGCCGAATCAATTCAGCAGGAAACGGATAAAGAATATCTAAAAATTGAAACAATCAGAGAACAAGCAGAAAATATCAGTGATTCGGAAGAAAAAGAACAAAAATTAAAAATGGCTGCAGGATTAGAAAAAATTTTGGTTGAAAAAATGATTAAAGCATCGAAGCTTTTTTTTGAGGCCGATAAAATGAAATATGAAATTTATGCAAAATATTTACCTTCTGCACGAAATTCAAAATTAATTTCAGAAGCAAAAAAATACGAAGAAAATTCTGTAAAACTTCATGCTAACGCACAAATGATGTACAATAAAGCAAATTTCTATACCGAACATAAAAGCAATTTATACATTCAAATTATGAATGCCGTACAAACCGAACTGTCGGCAATTCAGGAACAAGAAAATGCCTTTTCAACGTATTTTGCTCTTGAAACTACTCCGCTCGAAGAAATGATTTCTGACACTGATAACTCTGATAATCAGACCGGTAAAACAAATGACAACTCAGAGGAAACAACTTTAACTTTTAATTACAAAGGTTCATTCGTATATTCTAAAAACAATCCGAAGCCGGTTGCTTTAGTTCATAAAAAAGGTATCATTTTTAAAATTCAATTAGGGCTGTTTAAAGATTTATTACCGCTTAATAAATACGGCAAATACTCACCGATAAGCTATGACACCTTTAAAAATAATCCTTATAAACGTTTTATGTTAGGCGAATACAGAAGTTACAAAGCTGCTGAATTTGTTCTGAACAGTGTTATTTCAAAAGGATTAACCGATCCGTTTATTGTTGCATATATTGACGGAGTAAGAAAATCAACAAGCTATGCAATGGCAAACATTCAAAGAGATGATGAATTTGAAAAAGTTGAAGCCGGCGAAATGGCATACCTAAAAACCGGAATAACTAACGAAACTTCCGAAAACATAAACAATTCAAATAATAATATAACAGAAAATTCAAACACCGATAAAATTGATTTCTCAAAAATTAATGACATTAAAACAATCAAATCATTAGCTTATTTTATCCAGTTAGGAAATTTTTCAAGTAAAAAGGATTTAAACAACTTTATAGATATAAATCCGATATATGAAGAAAAATCGAATATCGGTTATAAATATTTAACCGGTACATATAAAACATACGAATCAGCCAAAGAATCCTTAAATGAAATTTCAAAAAAAGGATTTCCCGAAGCCTTTGTAACTGCCTATTATAAAGGCGAAAAAATTACATTGAACAAAGCGAAAACTATGCTTGAATCGCCTGAACAAAACCAATTTAACACGTCTGAAACAAAAATATATTTTACGGTTCAAATCGGAGCTTTCTCAAATGAGCTAAACAAAGAAGAATTAAAACAATTTGACGAAGTTGCTCGCATACAAAAAATTTCATCAACAAAAATTGACGGCGGTTTGTATTTATACACAGTAGGAAAATTTAACGAATACAGCGAAGCAGCTGACTTAAAAAAAGAAATAAAAACTCTGAATATAGACAGTTTTGTTATTGCATTTAAAAACGGACAAAGAATAAGCGCTCAAGAAGCTATTGAATATTTAAAACAAAATAAATAATAATGCTTAATTGAACAGATATGGCAAATCAAAATAAAACACAAAAGCAAAACGAAGATTTAACATCCTTAAAGAATAATAATTTCTTAATTCTTCATAATGATGATTATCACACATTTGACTATGTAATTGATGCACTGATTGATGTTTGCGAACACGATATTGAACAAGCCGTTCAATCAACATACTTAGTTCATTATAAAGGAAAAGCAGACGTTAAAAAAGGAAGCTATGATTTTTTAAAACCGATGATGAGCAAATTAAAAGACAAAAAATTAAAAGCAACCATCGAGTAAACAAAAAATAAGTAAACTCAAAAAATGGATATAATTATTATAACAATATTCTTAGCTTTCACTCTTTTATGTTTGATATATTCATATGTTCCGAATGAATTACAATCTTTAGCCAATATTGCCGGGTTCAGTAAATTATCACTTCGGTTTGGCATTTTACGACTTCAAAAAATACCTGTAAAACTGCTTTTTGAAGAATATTCGAAACTAAAACAGCATGATATTAATATTGATTTTGATGATTTTAATAAAATTTGGAAAACCGGAGAAGAAAATATTCATCAAATCACAAATATTTTAATTAAAGCAAAGCAAAAAGGACTTAATATTTCTTTATCAGAAATTGAAACTTATAATTTAAACAATACAAATTCCGAGAATTATTATAAAATATTACAAAATTCTCAACACTTCAATTTACATATTTCATCTGAAGAAATTTTAGATTTGCTTCGCTCTGATTTTGATTCCGATACCTATTTTAAAATTTATTCTGCAAGTAAACAATTAAATCTTAATATAAACCGGTCTGAAATTTTTAAATCAGATTTTCAATCAGCACTTAAATATATTGAAACGGTTAAAACAGCTGTTGAAATGAATTTAGAATATAATTTTATACAACAGTCAGAATTTAATTTTAAGGAAAAAACCGATTTATTAATAAATTTCATCGAAATTAATAAACATAATATTGCAATTTCAAACGACGAACTGATTGAATTTACCAAAAATAAGTTAAATTTAAACGATTTCATTGATGCAATAAAGCTGATAAGAACAAATAATTTAGACCCAATATCAAACGAACAAATTAAAAATCACTTTCAAAAAGGCGGTAATCCAAAACAAGTTTTAGAGTCATTTTTATACCTAAACGCAAATAATATAAACCTAAGCCCCGAAACTTTGTTTACAATTGATTTAAAGCAAAAAGGAAATTTAACAGACATAATTAAAAAAACAGTCATCCCTTTTGACAGTGAACCTATTAATATCTCAGCCGTTATACTAAAAGACGGCTTAACAATTATTCCGAAAATAGTTTTAAGTTTAAAAGAAAAAATTGAAACCGTAAACAATTATTTTGACGAGAATATTTTTTTTATGTCAATCAGTGAAATTATCAGAAAAGAATTTTTAAAATTTAATTCTTATGAAGATTTACTAAAAAATTTGAATTCCTTTTCTGAAAACGCAATCAATAAAATTAATACTGATTATAAAAATATTGAAAACAGTCGTTTCATTTTAAATGAAATTAAAATTATTGATTTAAAAACTGAAGAAAATACAACATCAAAAATCAATAAAGAAAATATTCGCTTAAAAACAGAAGAATTTAAACTTAAAAAAGCTGAAACCGAATTGAAATTAAGTGAAGAAATAGCTGATGCTTTTAAAAAAGGAAAAATAAGTTTAAAAGATTATCAAAAAGAAAAATATATTTTCGGCTCTGATACCGAAGGTGAATTACCTTACACAAAATAATATATTCGTTAAATAAAACCGATTAAAATGATAACGGCACTTATTCTCATTATAATTTTCATAATTGTTTTGTTCTTTTGGTACTTTGCACCGTTTTCATTATGGTATAAAGCCAAATTGTCAGGCATTGAAGCCGGATTAGGAAACATGGCAAAAATGCGATTACAAAGCATACCTCACGAACTGATAATTTCTAATTTAATAAAAGCAAATAATGCCGGTTTACCTGTTAAAAGTTCTGAACTAATGCAAAATTATTTAGCCGGTGTTAATATTGAAAACGTTGTTGATTCGGCAATCCGTGCAAAAAATGCAGGCATATCTTTAAACTTTAATAACATAGCTAAACATTACTTAGCTAAAGTTGATACCGACCGAATTATCCATGCCTTAATTACGGCACACAATGCAGGCATAAATACCGATATAAATGAATTAGCTTCATTTTATTTATCAAACGTTGATATCATAAAGATTGTAGATGCTGCCGTAAGTGCTAAAAATGCCGGATATGAACACATTACACTTCAAATTCTGAAAGAGCATAATTTATCAAACGGAAATGTTATAAAAGCTGTAAATGCATATATTGCTGCAAAAGAAGCACATTACAACGAAATTACATTTAAGGAAATTGCCGCAATTGATTTAACAGAACTCGATGTAACCGATGCCGTAAATCGTTCAATTAATCCCGTTGTTATTGAAACTGATCTTATTAAAGGTATTTGTGCTGACGGAATTGAAATTCAGTTGAAACTAAAATTAACCGTCAGAGCCGATTTAAAAAATATTATCGGCGGTGCAAATGAACAAACTGTTTTTGCAAGAGTTAATGAATACCTTACAACAGAAATCGGACGAACTGAAAACCATCAGGAAGTTTTAAGAAATCCATACGAATTAGCCCAAAAAGTTCAATTGAAAGAATTAGGAAGAGCTACAGCTTTTGAAATTTTATCTGTTGATGTTTCAAATATAAATGTGGGAAAAGATATTCAAGCTAAATTATTAAAAGAACGTGCAAAAGCAAATGCCGAAAAAGCAAAAACAGAATATATAAAAGCAGAAGAAAAAGTTCAAAAAGCTATGGCATCCGCATTTTTAGACGGAAATTTATCAGTTAACGATTACCAAAAAATACAAAACACCGAAGCTGATACAAAAATGAGAAAAGACATCAGCAATTCAATAAAAAAAGATAAAAAGTAAATTCTTAATCAAAAAAAAATCAGCTCTTTCGTGAACTGATTTTTTTTTATTACTTCAACCAACGTCTGAGCCACATTTCGGCTGCATAAATCTTCCGAGTGGTCCAACTGTTAATCGGTACATTTAAACCGGTTTTTATTAATAAAGTTCCTTTAGGCTGACCTTCATAAACATTTACCTCAAGAGTTGAATTTGTGTAATCCGGACTCAAAAAATTGCCGATGACATAATTTGCTTCAAAATTAAAAAACATAAAATTAAAGCCTAAAATTGCCGCTAAATTACTTTTTCTAAGCATTTCCTTATAATTTGCAGGCTGAGTTGTAGAGGATGTTGCCGAATAACTTACATTATCGGTTTTACTTAAGAATAAATTATAACTGTATGAAACACCTCCGTATAAATACTTTTGACTTTCATAAAACTTTTTTCCGTATTTAATATAAACCGGAACTGTTACCTGCGACACTCGATAAGTTTCTTTTAATGTATAACTTGGTATTGAAGCTGTATAATAATTTGCAGCAATACCATACATTTTATATTCTAATCCTATACTTATCCCGGCATTATTACTTTTTAAATCATGACTATACATTAAACTTCCGTAATAACCCGGTACATAATTAATATTAAAACTCGTATCCGGAAATAATTGTAAATGATCTAGCCCGTTTTTTGATAATAACATAAAATTTAATAAAGTATCCGGTTGAGGAGATAAAACGGAATGATTTGCTCCTATTTTTATTGAAAAATAATCATACTCACTATCCCACTGTGAAAATGAATAAGTAGTGATTAAAATAAATATTATTATTATTGACTTTTTCATCGGTCTTGCTTTTTAGTTTCTTTAATATAAACTTTTATTGAAGTATAATTGATATAATTAAGGCCTGTAGTGCCAAAAATCATTAAAATCTAATTCCGGCACACCTGCCCAACCGCTACCCACATACGCTCTATAGTCATTATCACTTATTTTAATGCCTACACCCACTGCTTCATATCTGGGTTTTCCTACCTGTACACCGTCAATTTTCCCGAAATCAGCTCTTTGTTCCCATTGATTGGTGAACGGGTTATATCTGTAAAAATCAGATAAAGCCTCACCGGAAGAATTTTTACCTAAGCCTACATAGCCCATTTCACCTAATGCAAACCCCACAGCCTCCACACGGGCTTCGCCCGGAAACGGTGTACGTTGCGTCCAACTCAAATAATCGCCTGTAGTTTGTCGGCACATCCACAAATCATTTTTATATACACCGGCTTCATCTCTTCCGCATGCAACATAAACATTGCTTCCTAAGGTAAAACAAACGGCTTCGGTTCGTTTACCGCCCGGGAAATTACCAATTTTTGTCCACGTTCCTCTTTCATGATATAAACTTTTTTCCGTAGGATCATATTTGTAAACATATTCAACAGGCTCATTGCTGTAATCGGTTGTTCCTAAGGCTACATAGCCTATTCCGTTTAATGAAAAAGCAATTGAATTTTCTGTAATAGTTCCGGGAAAATCAGCTCGTGATGTACCTTCTGTAATATTTTCCCATGTTCCCCACTCTCCTAAAGGTTTGTGTAAAACATCCGTCAGTTCTAATCTGTAAAAATTTACATTACCGGCATCGCCGTCATTGGTAATACCGAGTCCTAAAAATAAATAATCTGATTCTTGATTATTTTCTAATTTAATATCTTCAAGAACAAAACAAACTGCATTTGTAAAATTAACCTGCTCTCCTACAGTAAAATTTTTGTACGGGTTATCCCATGAATTACTTACCGGGTCGTATCTGTATAGCTCAATTTGATTACTCATAGGGGCTTCATCATGTCCTTGTAATATAAACATATATCCGTTGTATGAAAAAGATGTTGCACCCCAATAATAATTATCGTCAAAAGCTGCCGGAGTATCGGTCATACCGCCTCCTACCCACAAATCAACCGGGCTTTTTGTATTAATTTCTAAATCTTTTTGATTGTATGCAATATCTTTATATACCGGTAAACCTCCCACAAAACGACCGGTAACAACGAATGACCGCACATAATAGGTTTCTTCATAATGCAATCCTAAACTGCTTTGAAATTCTTTTCCTGCAAATAAATCTTCACCGGTTAAAAAACTTTCAGGTGCTTCTGTTCCTTTAAAATGATAAGAAGAATTTTGTTTTAAACGTTCTAATAAATTTATTTTACTCACAGAATCATATCCGCAAACTACCGGATTTGGATTTTTTGAATAAACATGACCGTATATTAAAATACTGTCTTTCAACATTCCGTTGTCATATTTTTTTACATAAGTAATATTTTCTTGTATAACAGCATAATTATCAGTAACAATAATTAAACTGTCCGGCGTACCGCTGATATATTTGACTTTACCGTCCGGTGTAATAAACGTACCGCCGTCAAACTCTCTCGTAAAGGCATACGGATTCTCATCATATTTACAAGATGATATCAGTAAAAACGCTAACAGAAAATAAGTAATTTTTTTCATCTGTCTAAAAATTTATAATTAATTAATAATCTGCAAATTGAATTGATATTACTATTAATAATGTTTTTTTCTCTGCACATAGGAACACTTCAATTATGCACTAAACATAATTACGGTATTCTGTTAGTCATGCTCCTGTGAGCTAAAAATTGTCTTACATTGGTGTTTTATGTGTTTATTTTTTAATTTTCGTTATAAATTTCAAAATGTCCTTTTTTAAAGCATAAAATTATACAAATAAAACGAAATTTCATTAAAATAAATTGTTTTTTTGATAAATGCTTTTAATAAAACAACTAAATCAATTAAATCTGTCAAAAATTATTCCGCTTTGACAAATTTAACAGTCTTTTAATAAATAAAATTTAAAATAAATGACATTTTGTCTATATATAAGGTTTGGCAAAAATTTTGATTAGTTTCACAGCGTTGATATGATTATTTAATTAATAACAAATTGAGTTAAGTATGGCAAAAAAAGCTAAAAAGGAAAAAGATGCAAAAGAAACAGAAAATGAAGTGATTAACGAAAATCAAAATATCACGGAGCAAATTTCCGAAGAAAATCAAGAAATCACAGAGGACATATCAGAACCGGCGGAAACGGAAAAAAAAGAACAAAAAGATGATTTTGAAATAAAATATAACGAATTAAACGATAAATATCTTCGATTAGTTGCCGAATATGACAATTACAGAAAAAGAACTCTTAAAGAGCGCATGGAGTTAATGAAAAACGCCGGTGAAGATATACTTGTTAATTTTTTACCGATTTTGGATAACATTGAAAGAGCCCGACGATCAGTCGATGAAGCCAAAGAAATTGAAGCGGTTAAGGAAGGTATAAATTTAATTCACAAAAATATTTTTGATTTTTTAAGTCAGAAAGGAATTAAAGAAATTGATGCAAAAGGCGAAGTTTTTGATACAGATTTACACGAAGCGATAACAAAAATACCTGCACCAGACGAAACTATGAAAGGAAAAGTTATCGATGTAATTGAGAAAGGATATAAAATGAAAGACAAAATCCTCAGATACTCAAAAGTAGTGGTCGGAGAATAAAAAAATAACAGGGAAATTATAAACATGACCGTTATGTTTTCCGAAATCATGATATTATGACTAAAAAAGATTATTACGAAATTCTCGGTATTTCAAAAAATGCCGATAAAAATGAAATAAAAAAAGCATATCGAAAAATTGCTTTAGAATATCATCCTGATAAAAACCCGGATAACAAAGAAGCCGAAGAAAAATTTAAGGAAGCGGCAGAAGCATATGAAGTTTTAAGCAATGACGATAAACGAGCAAAATATGACCGTTTCGGACATTCGGCATTTGACGGTGCAGGCGGATTCAGCGGAGGCGGTATGACAATGGATGATATCTTTTCACAATTCGGAGATATATTCGGTGGTTTCGGTTTCGGAGGTTTCGGAGGAAGCAGCAGAAGAGGCAGGCACGTCAATAAAGGAAGTAATTTAAGAGTTAAAGTACAATTAGACCTTACAGAAATTTTATACGGAGCAACAAAAAAAATTAAGGTCAAAAAATACATTGCTTGTTCGCATTGTTCCGGCTCGGGTTCTGAAAACAATTCATTCTCAGATTGTTCTACATGCAACGGAACAGGACAGGTGTACAGAGTTCAAAATACCATACTCGGACAAATGCAAACCACAAGTACATGTCCTACTTGCCAAGGAGAAGGTAAAATAATTAAAAATAAATGTACGCACTGCTACGGTGAGGGCATTGTTCAAGGTGAGGAGGTGGTTCAAATTAATGTTCCTGCCGGTGTAGCCGAAGGCATGCAAATGAAAGTTTCAGGAAAAGGAAATGCAGCAAGAAGAGGCGGCGTTAACGGTGATTTAATGGTTGTCTTTGAAGAAGAAGAACACCCGGATTTAATAAGAGACGGGGAAGACCTGCTGTATAATTTGTTTATCAGTTTTCCTGAGGCGGTTTTAGGCACTTCGGTTGAAATTCCGTCAATTGAAAATAAAGTTAAAATTAAAATTTCTCCCGGAACACAAAGCGGTAAAGTTCTTCGACTAAAAGGAAAGGGACTTCCTTCATACGGAAGTTACGGAAAAGGAGACATTTTAGTTAAAGTTAATGTTTGGATACCTCAAACTGTTGATAAAGAAGAAAAGAAATCTCTTGAAAAATTTTTAGAATCTGATAATTTTAAACCAAACCCTGATAAATCCGAAAAAAGTTTTTTTGACAGAGTAAAAGATATGTTTTAATAAAAAAGCCGAAATTAATTCGGCTTTTTTATTAAATATCTTTCATATATAATTTAACCTCTTTTCCGTTCTTATATTCAGTTATATATGTATTTGACAGTCCGTTTGCATTCTTAAAATTCTTTGCCTCTTGGTAATTTGAAAAACTACCTATGGTATATTTATAGTAAACTTGTGATTTATAGATGTTTACCCCTAAATCTGTCGGATTCAAACGTTTTATCTGACTATCGGAAGCCGGCAATATTGATGTACCTATTTGAATTCTGTACTCTGAGCCTTTTACAATAGTATTAGGATTATTTACACTATTATTTGTATTTATATTGTTTATTTGTCCGTCTGATTGATTACCGTTAGTTTTATTAACGCCGTTTTCATTTGAATTAAATGTAAAATTTTCGGGCAAACTTGCATTATGCACTGAAAAGCTCCTTGTATTATATTCGATTGAATTGGTCGGCTGCTCTGTTAAATCAATACGATAATTATGGTCGGGAATATTAGTTTCCGCCGCTATCCTGCCGTTTAATACACCAAATGCTTTATCCTGCAATTTTATGGCTTCCTGCTCTGATACATGTGCTGATTTTAAAAATTCCATACAGATATTTTCTTCTTTTTCTTTATTTGCAGATAAACGTTCGGAAATAGAATTTCTAAACTTATTTTTGGCTTCCTGAGTTAAATAAATAATATATTTTTTTTTATTTTCTTCTGTTTCTTTAGTTAAAACATCAATTTTTGCTTCATAAATTAAAAACAATTCATGATAATTTTCTTGAAACAAATCTGATGCTTTTTGCATTTTTGAAAAATTGCTCTCACTTAACGATTCTGAATAAATTTTATCCGCTTCGCTTAAATTTTCTTTAATTTTTTTTAAACCATCCTGTTTATCCTTCTCAAAATTTTGCATGTTTAAATCAAAATTCTCATCCATTTGAGAATATGACGTAAAAACTGAAAAAATAAATAAAAAACATAGTAAATGTGTCTTCATTTCAATAAAGTTAAGTTGTTTTTTCTGATAAAATAAATGTTTTTTCAATATATATAAATGTGCTAACAAATAATTTGCCGGAACATTAATCCATACAAATTTAAAACATTTTAAGCAAATTTACAAACATCATAAGTAAACTAATGTTATGTTATGAATAATATGTTTAATAATAGTTAATAAAATAACATTTTAAAACGTTTATCAACTACTTTTGCAGCGATTTTTTACATATATATAAATCGGTATGAATACTATAATCGATAAACAATATTTTTCTGAAAAAGTGGTAAAACTGACTATTTTGGCTCCTGATATTGCCAAAAACAGAAAACCCGGAAATTTTGTAATCATAAAAATTGGGGAAAAAGGCGAAAGAATACCTTTAACTATTGCCGGAGCTGATATTGAAAAAGGGTCTGTTGATTTGGTGGTTCAAATTGTGGGAGTAAGCTCACATAAACTAAGCGCATTAAATATCGGAGATGCCGTAACTGATATTGTCGGTCCCTTGGGACAAGCCACACATATTGAAAAAGTCGGAACAATTTTGGCTGCCGGAGGCGGCGTTGGTGCTGCACCGCTATTGCCTATTATTGAAGCATTTAAAAAAGCAGGAAATAAAGTAATTACTGTTTTGGCTGCCCGAAATAAAGACCTTATTATTTTAGAAGATGAAGTCAGAAAACATTCTGATGAAGTAATTATTATGACCGACGACGGTTCATACGGCACAAAAGGATTAGTTACTGCCGGAATGGAAGAAGTAATTCAACGAGAAAAAATTGACCTTTCGGTTGTTATCGGACCTGCCATAATGATGAAATATGCCGCCATGACTACAAAAAAATACAACATCAATACCATAGCCAGCCTCAATACCATAATGGTTGACGGAACAGGAATGTGCGGTGCATGCAGAATCACAGTTGACGGAAAAACAAAATTTGTTTGCATTGACGGTCCTGAGTTCGATGCCCACAAAGTAGATTTTGACGAAATGCTTTTACGTCTTTCTGCATACAAGGACATGGAAGCCAAGGCATACGAAAAACATATTTCGTGTAAAACACAATCATAATTTTTACAAAATGGCTGAGAATCAAACAGAATATTATAAAATTGAAAGGGCACAAGAATGGCGTGCCGAAATACGAAAAAATATTAAAGTTAAAGACAGAACCGAAATGATTAGGGTTAAAATGCTTGAACAAGACCCTTTAATCAGAAATAAAAACGGTTTGGAAGTGAACTTAGGCTTAACCGAAGAATTAGCAGTTACAGAAGCTCAAAGATGCATTGATTGTCCCGACCCGACTTGCATCACAGGTTGCCCTGTAAATATCTATATTCCGAAATTTATTAAAAAAATTGAAATCAGAGATTTTTTAGGCGCCGCACAAGTTCTGAAAGAAACCAATTCGTTGCCTGCTGTTTGCGGAAGAGTTTGTCCGCAAGAAAAACAATGCGAAAACTCATGCTTTTACACCATAAAACTTAATAAACCGCCGGTAGCCATCGGATTTTTGGAACGTTTTGCTGCCGACTATGAAAGAAATTCAGGCAAGATAAATATCCCCGAAACTGCTCAAAAAAACAATATAAAAGTAGCCGGTATCGGCTCCGGACCGGCATCTTTGGCTTGGGCTACCGATATGGCAAGAATGGGTTATGATGTAACGGTTTTTGAAGCCTTACATGAAATAGGGGGTGTTTTAAAATACGGAATTCCTGAGTTTCGATTGCCCAACAGCATTGTTGATATTGAAATAAACAATCTGAAAAAAATGGGCGTTAAATTCGTAACTAATTTTGTAGTAGGCAAAACAGCAAGTTTGGACGATTTGAGAGAACAAGGTTTTCAAGCGTTTTTTGTGGCAAGTGGTGCAGGTCTTCCTCGTTTTATGGATATTCCGGGCGAAAATTCAATCAATATTTTCTCTTCAAATGAATATCTTACAAGAATTAATTTAATGGGTGCGGCAAAAGACGATTACGATACACCCGTTCCCTTCGGAAAAAATGTTGCCGTTATCGGCGGCGGAAATACTGCTATGGATTCCGTAAGAACGGCCAAAAGGCTCGGGGCTGAAAGAGCAATGATTGTTTACAGACGTACTCGAAACGAAATGCCCGCAAGAGTTGAAGAAGTTGAACATGCCATTGAAGAACAAATAGAATTTATGAACCTGAACAACCCGGTAAGCTACATTGCCGACCAAAAAGGAAGAGTAACTAAAATGGTTCTTCAAAAAATGGTATTGGGCGAACCCGACAGTTCCGGAAGAAGGAGCCCCGTGCCTCTCGAAGGAAGCGAATACGAAGTAGATGTTGACATAGTGGTGGTTGCAGTGGGCGTTTCTCCTAATCCTTTAATTCCGGCAAGCGTAAAAGGTTTGGAAACTACCAAATGGGGAACTATAAAAGTTAATGAGCAATTCCAATCCTCCATTGAAGACATTTTTGCAGGCGGTGATATTGTAAGAGGTGGCGCAACCGTTATCTTAGCCATGGGAGACGGAAGAAAAGCTGCCGAAAATATGGATATTTACATAAAAACAACATTAAAACACAAGTCAAATGATTGATTTATCTGTTCAGTATGCAGGTTTATTCCTGAAAAACCCCATAATTGCAGCCGCTTCAGGACATACTTCAAGTTTAGAACATTTAATTGAGCTTGAAAAAAACGGAATTGCTGCTGTAGTTCTTAAATCCTTATTCGAAGAAGAAATTATCAATGAATTTCATAACACTTTAGACGCTGACGACCAATTTCAAAGCAATATCGAATTCTTGGATTATTACGATTACGAATTAAAAAAAGAAAACGTAAATCGATACATTAAACTTATCAAAGATGCTAAGCAAAAATTAAATATTCCTGTAATTGCAAGCATTAATTGTGTGAGTGCCGGCGAATGGACCCCTTATGCCGAGAAATTTGAAGAAGCAGGTGCTGATGCCTTAGAACTGAATATTTTTATTTTGCCGTCTGATAATGCAAAAACGTCCATAGATATAGAAAACGATTATTTCAAAATCATAAACAGTATTAAAGAAAAACTGAGTATCCCGATTACCGTTAAAATAAGTCCGTTTTTTACAAATGTTTCGGAAATAATTCAAAAAACTTCAAAAACAGGTATTTCCGGCATTGTGTTATTTAATCGCTCATACAGCCCTGACTTTGATATTGAGAAAATGACATTAAACACGTCAAATGTTTTCAGTAGTCCGAACGATTACACCCTACCCTTGCGATTTATTGCAATGAATTCCAAAAAAGTATCGTGCTCGTTAGCTGCATCTACAGGCATACACGACGGCAGTGCACTTATTAAAATGTTATTGGCAGGTGCCGATGCCGTTCAAATTGCTTCCTGTATCTATCTGCATGGCAGCACACATATCAACAAAATGCTGGTAGAACTTGAAACTTGGATGAACTCTAAAAACTATTTGAATATTTCGATGTTCAAAGGCAAACTGAGCGGTGAAAATATTGAAAATCCGGCGGAATTTGAGCGCGTTCAGTTTATGAAGTATTTCAGCAATCATGAAATATAAAACAATTTTTTCGGAATATTATTTTTTGTTTTTTTGTTAATCATTGTTCCTTTTATTGCTCAAAATACTCATTCCCTAAAATACAAACAAGCCTTAAGTTTAAAATACAACACTTTAAGCTTAAAACCTTTAAAGTAATCCGTGTATGATTTCGGCATCGAATATTTTCCTTTTCATAGTTAAAAAAAATATTTAACGCCTAATAAATATTTTTACCTAAATTTGCCTAAAATGAAGTAGCATTAGTGTTTGAATTCTGTTTTGAAAAATAATAATTATATTTACAAAAATTTACAAAAAGGAATTATTTAAAACCTATAATTAATTTTCTGAAAATTACTGAAATATTTAAAAGGAACGTCTTTGGAAATAAAAAACAAAATATTAAACGAATTTTTTAAAATAATACTATTCGGTTTCTCATCATACATCTTGGGTTTAATACGTTTTTCAATTCCCGGTTTAGAAAGTACTACAAGTGATTTTAGGGAAATACCGCTATTGATAAGTATTTTTCATGTTTCAAATCCGATTTCATTAATCATAATGAGTTTGATTACTTCATTAGATTTTATAACTCAACATACATTTACTCAAACCTTTATCTCACATGCTTTTGCACTAACAGTATCATGGTACATCTTCAAATTTATTAAAACAAAAAAAAGGTCTTACTACATTTCCGGTTTTATTTGGCTCAGTTATGTGACCATATATTATTTTATTTTTTTAGTTCCCGCGATTATTATTTCTTATGAAATATCAGATATATATATCGACACTCCGTTTTGGCTCTCATTCCAAAAGTTTATATTTTCACTCCGTTTTGAAATTATTGCAACAAGTCTTATTACTTCATTATACTTAATACAATTAAAAATAAGGAAAGAACTAATCAAGCAAAAAGATTATTTAGAAACAGCCGTTAGAGAAAGAACCGATGAACTTGAAAGCGCCAATGAAGAATTAGTATCAATTAATGAAGAATTAATATCGGCAAACGAAACAATGTCAGATAAAAATGAAATTATAAATAAACAAAATATAGACTTACAAAACACTTTAAACAATTTAAAAGAAGCACAAATACAACTTCTTCATGCTGAAAAAATGGCTTCCTTAGGAACTTTAACTGCAGGGGTTGCACATGAAATTAATAATCCGTTAAATTTTATATTGGGTTCCTATCATGCCTTAGAAGAATATTTTAAAAATTACGGAAGTCAAGACACAAAAAAAACAACTTTTTTATTGGAGAGTATAAAAACAGGTATTGAAAGAACTTCAGAAATTGTGAAAGGCTTAAATCAATTCAGCAGAAGTAACAAAACCCTTGATGAAGATTGCGAACTTCAACCAATAATAGAGAACTGTTTGGTGATGTTAAATAACCCCTTCCGACATAGGATAAACATAATTAAAAATTATGACCCTGAAATAAATTATATTAAAGGAAACATAGGAAAACTCCATCAAGTTTTTATGAATATCATTTTCAATGCAATTCAAGCAATTGATGATGAAGGAGAAATAATTATAACTACTAAAAAAATAAATACGAATGTTCATATTGAAATTTCCGATAACGGTTGCGGAATAGATAAAAACAATTTACCCAAAATTGCCGACCCGTTTTTCACAACAAAAGACTCCGGTAAAGGTATCGGATTAGGTTTATCCATTTCATATTCCATTATCAAAGAACATAAAGGAGAAATTTCTTTTGAATCTGAGCTGAATAAAGGCACAAAAGTACTGATTGTAATACCTGTTAATTTAAATTATGACCCCAAAAATTAAAATCTTATACGTAGATGATGAACCTATTAATCTTCAACTATTCGAAATAATTTTTAATAGTCAATATGAAATATTAACTGCAAAAAACGGTATAGAAGGACTTTCTGTTTTAGAAAAATCACCCGATATTAAAATTATACTAAGTGATATGAAAATGCCGATAATGTCCGGCTTAAATTTCATTCAAAAAGCCCATGAATTATACCCCGATAAAAAATATTTTATAGTAACCGGATTTGAAGCAACTCCAGAAATTTTAAATGCTGTTGATTCCGAACTGATTGTTAAATATCTAAGTAAACCATTTATTATCAATGAAATAAAAACTGAAATTGCAAATGCATTAAAATAAGTATCTCAGTTTTTTTCTATAATTCATTTTTATCATTTAAGCTCTGCAACTCTTTTACATAGTATCAACGAACCACAAATAATTAGTCCTGTTCTGTATTTTAAAAATAATTCAAATATTTAATCTTGTTTACAACAAATATATTTTTAAATTTATATTCTGTATTTTATAATATCTAAATCATATTAAACACCCATAATAACAATGTTTTCACACATAGAGCATGGCTGACAGAATTCCATAATTGCGTTTCGTTCAAAAAAAAATATTCTTATGTGCAGGAAAAACAAGCAAAATTAATAATGATAAGCATTCAATTAACAAATTCTTAACTAACTATAAAATTTTAAACAGATGAAACACCCATGATAAACAAGTTTAACACACAAGGACATGACTAAACAAATCACCTTGCATAATTGCGTAGAGTTTTCAGATGTTCCTATCTGCGGGGAAAAACAAG
>DYOF01000034.1:0-12261 GCA_020720665.1 Acetofilamentum sp.
TTTAAATTGGCGGCTGAAATTGGAATGCTCGCTGAAACCGGTCATTTCGGCAACTTTTATGATAGGAAAAACGGGGTTTTCAGAAAAAAGAATTTTAGCTTCTTCGATTCGTAATTGGTTAATCCATGTGTTAAAATTAACGTTTTCTTCTGAATTAATAAGCCCTGAAAGTGTCGTTCGCCCAATTTTGAGCAATTGTGCCGTTTCATCAAGAGTTATTCCTTCACGAAGATAGATTTTTTCGGAAATAATGGTCGATTTATAGCCTTTCCACAAAGATTTAGAACGATTGTATTCGATTTTAAAATTTTGTTTTATTTCGGCATCGGAGACAACCGGTTGAATTATTGCGAATAATTTATTGTAGTTGATATATTTAATAGAAAATACAAAATAAAAAACGATAAGGGAAAATGTAAATAAAATATTATATGTTTTTGAGGGGAATACTTGATAAAATAATGCAGATAAACCGATTAGCAAAGCCGAAAAAAAAGCGTAACGAATCCATTTCAATCTTAGTTTTGTAGTATCAGAAAAATATTCATTGATTTTTTTCACATACAAGGCCTCTTCTTTCAAAAAGATATATGTATAAAATATCAACTGAAAAAGATAAAAAATAAAAAACATCAAACGAATTATAAATGCCGGATTTCGGATACATTGTTCAAAATTTCCGATTTCAGACATTACACAATCGCCCGAAAATAAAACGCTTACGATATAAGCCGAGAAGAATATCAAAATCGGGAGTAAATTTCGCTTGATATGTTTACGGATAGCAAATTGAGTATCAAACAGAATAATTAGTGTATATGTAAAAAGCAGTGCTTGAAGTGAAGATAACAAAAGCCATGTGAAGTTGAAATATTCAGGTTTGTTATAAACAAAATCGTCAAAAAGTAGTATCGTGTTGAGTATTGCCAACAAAAAATAGGCAGAAGCCAAAAACCTGAGCGAGATTTGATAATTTTTTAAATCAAGATTTTTCGGTAAGGGAAAAACCATGAAAAGAGTACCCATAACAATACATATTGTAATAAGGATTATATTTAAAATAAGAATCAGAAGCATGATTTGAGAATAAAACGGTAAATCTAACAATATCTTTCAGTAAGAAAAATATATTATATTAAACCGAAAAATTACGATTACATAAATCTACTATCAATTGATTTGGTTTTTGGTAATGAGAGAACATTTTCCAAAATTCAATCATTCATTTTTTTGAGTATCATATCTATTATCACGGATTTTCACGAGATAATTAAACCGTACAAATAGGAGTAGTAGTTTTCAGCAAAATCCGTGTTAATATCAAAATATCAAGACCCGATTTGAAAAATGAGCAATAATTTAGTTCTTTAATATGTTAAAAACTAAACTTAACTTCTTCAATATAATATTTTTTCTCACAATAAAAACATCTGACCTCAATCGGGTTATTTCCTGCTAATTCGAATTTTGTTTTTACCTGCTCTATATTCGTTATGCAATTTGAATTCGGACAAACAATATGGTTTTTAATTTTCTTAGGGATAACAATACCAAACTTTTTTATTACTTTATATTCATTTATTATTATTAAGGTTGCCGTAGGAGAAATTAACGCTATACTGTTTGCTTCTTGCTTGGTAATTTCTCGGTTTTCAATTTTAATAATATCTTTTTTTCCCATTTTCCTGCTTAATAAATTTAAACCGAGCATTATTTCATTATCACTGTTTCCGATATTCAAAATTTCAGCAACTTGTAAGGCTTTTCCGGCAATTATATGATCAATGACAGTACCGTTTTTTATCGGATCAACTTTCAATTTTTCTTTGTTCATTTTTATCGTTTTATCTGTATTTTAATAATTGTTTTTTAATACTTCAGTTTTAAAATTTCTGTAATAATTGCCTGACGCATAAAAACACCGTTTCGTGCTTGTTGAAAATAGTATGCAAATTCAGTATCATCAACTTCTTTTGTTATTTCATTTACACGCGGTAAGGGGTGCAATACCTTAAAATTGGATTTTACACCTTCTAATAATTTTTTTGTAATAATGTATGAATCTTTCACTTTTTCATAATCTTCCAAAACGGCAAAACGTTCTTTCTGAATTCGGGTTACATACATTATATCTAATTCAGACATAACTTCCTTAATGTCTTCAATTTCTTCATATTTAATATTTCGTTCGTCCAAATCATCTTTAATATATTTTGGCATTTGAAGATGTTTAGGAGAAGCAAAATAAAATGTCGGATTAAAATCAGACAATGCCTGTGCTAATGAATGTACGGTTCGGCCTAACCGGAGGTCGCCTACCATTCCAACGGTTAAATTACTGAGGGTATTTTGCGTTTTTTTTATGGAATATAAATCGAGCATGGCTTGTGAAGGGTGTTGGTTGGTTCCGTCACCGGCATTTATTACCGGAATATTAACAATTTCCGAAGCAAAACGGGCGGATCCTTCTATAACATGCCGCATAACAATAATATCGGCATACATACTTATAGTCATTAAAGTATCACTTAATGTTTCGCCTTTTTTAACTGATGTTGAACCGGTTCCGGACATTGAAAAACTGTTGCCGCCCAGTTTTTTAACTGCCGTTTCAAACGAAAAGTGTGTTCGTGTTGAGGGCTCAAAAAACAATAAAGCAGCTAATTTCCCGGACATATCGGGTTTACATTTTTTAGTTTCAATTTTTTCGGCTAAATCGATTAATTTTAGGATGTCTTGAGTATTAACATCGCGCATTGAAATCAGATTCTTCATTTTTTTGGTTTAATTTTATAATTTTTTATAGAGTTCCCATGCTTTTTGTTTGTATTCTTTTGCAGTTTCTCCCGGGTTTTCGCTTTCAATAATTCCTCTTCCTACGATAATACAATCAGCTCCGCCTTCAATCGCCTCTTCTACGGTTGTATATTGTTGGCCCGCATCATCATTTCCTTTTTGCAGCTTAACACCCGGCATTAATAATAATTGACCGTTCGGGATTTTATTTTTTAATTTTCGCAATTCTGTTTTTGATTCGGCATGTCCGATGTAACCCGAAACAAGTTCTGAATTATTTTCACCCATTTCAAATACTTTTCGAGAATAGGTTTCATTCATTAAATTGCCTTTTGAAGACATCTTTGCCAATAAAAAGCAAGCTCTGTTTTCAATTCCCTTAAATAATCCGTGTAGGATTCCTTCACCGGGAATAGCATGTACAGTAACAAAATCAGCCCATTCACTTATTTTGAAAACGCCTTGTCGGTATTGATTTTTAACGGTATTTCCTATATCGGCAAATTTTCTGTCTTCAAAAATTAAGAAATTATATTTCTTTGAATAATAATGCAACAGAGTAATAAATTTATCGTCAAAATCATTTAAGGTATCAATATGAGTTTTAAGCATAACAATATGTTCGGCTGTTTTATCCAAAATTTTGAAAAAATCATTTTGATTATCAACATCTAATGACAGAACAAGATTTGATTGTTTTAGGGCAATAATTTCTTTGAGTTTTTTTGTCAGTTTATTTTCAAAATTTTTACCGAAAATATTTCCTTCTGTCATACTTCGTGTAAACTTCTTAATATCTGAAACTTGTTGATTTGAAATTCGGTTATAGCTTTTAAGTATTTCTAATGCCTCATCAAGTTGAATTATACTATGTAAATTAAATCCGATTTCTTTCAATTTATTACGGGCATCATAACTTCGTTCAATAATAACTGCAACATCGCTGACTTTTATGCCTTCTTTCTTAAATATTTCGGCAGTTTCTATAATACTTTCTCCGGTTGTTATTAAATCATCAATAATTAAACATTTACCGCCTTTTGAAAATTTACCGATAATATTATTTTTAGTTCCGTATGCTTTTTCTTCTTTTCGGACGTATATAAGAGGTTTATCAGTAATATCGGCAATTAATGTTGCAATCGGCAAAGCGGTATAAGGAATACCCGTAATATAATCGAAGTCAATATCTTTAATACGCTCTACAATTAAATCTACAATTCCGTTTAATATTTCGGGGTATGAAATCATATCTCTTAAATCGAAATAAAACGGAGATTTTAAACCGCTTTTGAGTGTAAAATTTCCAAATTTAATCGCTTCAATATCATGTAATTTTAAGATAAATAAATCTCTTGTCATAAGAACTGCTTTTTCAATTAAAAAAATTATTGTTATGATATTTTAATTTCCCGTTTACAAATGTCATTTCAACATCTCCGAAACCGGTCATATTTTCATAAGGAGAATATTTTGCTTTTGAATAAAATTTTTGTGCTTCAATTTTCCACTGTTTATTCATATCAACAACGGTTAAATCGGCATAATATCCTTCTTTTATTTTACCTCTGAGGGGTAGATTAAAAATTTGGGAACTGTTAAATGAGCTTAATTCAACCAGCTTTTCCAAACTAAACGCTCCGTTATTAACTTGGTTCAACAATAAAGGTAATAAGGTTTCTAATCCGGGAAACCCTGACGGAGCTTCAATATATGGCTTTAGTTTTTCTGTTAATAAATGCGGTGCATGATCGGTTCCTATAGTGTCAACGGTTCCTTCATTTATGGCTTCCAAAATTCGTTTATTATCTGATTCTGTTCTCAAAGGCGGGTTAACTTTTCCGAAATTTCCTGCGGTTTCTAAAACATCTTCATTAAGAAGTAAATGATGCGGTGAGGTTTCACAATATAATCGACATTTATTTTTATTTGATTTAATAATTTCAATCTCTTCGGCAGTTGAAGTATGAGCAATATATATTTTATTTCCTATTTTTTTTGCCGATTCAATTAACATTTCTGTGCTTTTTATTGCACATTCTCTGTTTCTGATAAAATTATGATCGGATATTTTAGGATTACTGATATATCCCTCATATTGTTTGATGCATGATTGTAATTCAGAATGAATAATTACCGGTAAATTATATACATTTGAAATTTCGAAAATTTTTTCAATCGTAGTTCTATCTTCAACATATTCATTAGAATTTGAACCTGCTATAAATAATTTTAGAGCCGCAACATCCGAAGGGGCGGTTTTTAATATTCTTATAACATCATCAATGTTTTGTGAAGTAGCTGCAACGTTAAATTTATAATTAATTGCTGAATGTTTAGCTTTCTCTCTTTTTAAGTTCAAAAATTCAAGATTTACAGTAGGAGGTCGCGTATTAGGCATATCAAATACCATAGTAATCCCTCCTCTTAATGCAGCTTTTGATGCACTAATCCAATCTTCTTTTTCACTTTGCCTTAAATCTCTTACATGAACATGCGGGTCAATTAGTCCGGGAATTACATGCAACTTTTTTATATCTATTTCATTATCTGAATCCGGCACATTTTTTCCGATATAATGAATAAACTCACCGTCAATCAGCAGATTTTGAATTTGATTATTTATATTACAGTTTTTAAGTAAAATTTTCATTTACATTATCAATTCTTTGTTTTAAAACCGGAACGGATATATTTTATTTTCGATTCGTCAAAATGCTTATATCGAGTTTTCTTCTTTAATGTTTTAAGCATTAATTCCGAATCTGCTGAATGCATATCAACAGTTACCCGCTTTGATAAAATAGCAGAGAAAGTTCCTGATGCAAGTGTTGTTAAAGGAACTATTGTTCCCATTAAAAGAATAAAACCCAAAACTTCCCAGCCGCTATTGTCATCCAACAACACTAATGATGACAAACCTATTGAGACTGTGGCTCCCAATATTGCACCTCCGCCAAATCCAAAACCCTTTTTATATTTGATTTTGCTTATTTTATCTAAGCCAAAAGCATAGATATTTGTATCATTTTTAAATTTGATAAAAATATCCTTGTCGCTTATTCCCGATAATTCTCCTGAAAAATGTTGTTTAGATTCATCATATATTGTTATCTGTCCTTTTTTAAAAGGAACAAATATTCGTTTAATTTTTTGATTAAACTTCGAGGGCTCTGTATAATTTTTTAATTCATTTTCCTGACTGAAAGCAAAATGCGATAATCCTAAAGAAAAAACTATTAATACAAGTAATTTAAATTTCATAAGTTATTTTTAATAATATGTTTATTGATTCGTTTTACAATTCCGGGTCCTTCATAAATAAACCCTGAATACAATTGAACTAATGATGCACCGGCATTTAGCTTTTCAACAGCATCTTCTTCATTCATAATTCCGCCGACTGCAATAATAGGTAATTGCCCATTAGTTTTTTGAGAAATATATTTAATAATTTCGGTTGAACGTTTTGAAAGAGGCTTCCCGCTTAAACCGCCGTTTCCTATTTTTTTTATTTGTTCTTCCGGATATGTTAATCCCTCTCTTGAAATTGTTGTATTAACAGCAACAATTCCGTCTATTCCGATTTGGTTTATAACATCCAAAGTATCATCTATCTGCATATAGTTCAAATCAGGAGAAATTTTTAATAAAATAGGTTTCGGATTAGAATATGTTGTATTTATTTTTTTTAACTCGGATAATAATTCAAATAAAACATCTCTGTCTTGTAATTTAGTTAAATCACAAACATTCGGACAACTTACATTTACAGTAAAATAATCAACATACGGATGCAAATCAATAAAACATCTGATATAATCTTTACTTGCTTTTTCGTTTGATGTTGCCGTATTTTTCCCGATATTCCCTCCGACAATTATTTTACTTTTCCTTTTTTTTAATTTCTTAATTGCTCTTAACAATCCGTGATTATTAAAACCCATTCTGTTAATAAGCGCTTTATCTTTTTTTAATCTGAATAAGCGAGGTTTCTGATTCCCGGTTTGTCTCATAGGTGTTACCGTTCCGATTTCAACAAACGAAAATCCGAAACTTTCAACAATATCAAATACTTCCGCATTTTTATCAAAACCGGCAGCTAAGCCTACAGGATTTTTAAAATCAAGACCGAAAACGCTTGTTTTTAACCCTTCACTTTTTACCATAAAAAAAACCCTTAAGAGGGCTTTCATTCCGGGTATAATATTAATAAACTTTAAAAGACAAATTGATAATCCGTGAATAGTTTCAGGATTAAAAAGGAATAAAACAGGGCGAAAAATAATTTTATACATTAACCGTTGTTTATGCAAAGATAAATATTATCAAAAACAATTATATAATATTTTAAAAAATAAATTATGTTTTCAAAAAACATAATATAAAATTGCATTTAACAGAACAAAATAATTTACACCAAGTTGATTTACTGAGCATTAAAAAAAACCTTAAGATATTTAGCAATTTATGATAAAAATCATTGATTAAACAAACCGGTTTTAAGACTTTTACATCAAATTATAAAAACTAATTTTATGAATCTGGAAGAAACAAGGAATGAAAGAACACAATTGTTAAATTATTTGTGGGATTTTCAAAAACAAAAAGGGTATATTAATACATCAGATATTAATAAATTATCAAAAGAATTGGGAATTTCTTGGATTGAAATTGAAGGTGTAATTTCATTCTATCATTTTTTCAAAAGAAAACCAACCGGAAAATACACTATTTACTTAAATAATAGTATTATATCCGAATTAAAAGGATTTCATAAAATAAAAGAAGCCCTTGAAAAATATACCGATACAACTTTCGGTAAAACTGATGCAACCGGGACTTTTACATTGTTTGAAACAGCATGTATCGGATTAAGTGACCAAGAACCGGCTGCACTGATTAATTTTAAACCGGTTACTAATTTAAGTCCTGAAAAAGTTAAAAAAATTATAGAGCATCTGAAATCCGGAGGAAATATTGATGATATCGTTGATATTCCGACAGACAATATCAGATACAAAAACGATAAGGGCGAAGCTGTTTTACTGAGAGAACATAAAGAAGGTGATGCTATAATTAAAATGATTAAAAAAAGACCTGAACAAGTTATTGAGGAAATAAAAGAATCCGGTTTAACAGGCAGAGGCGGTGCATTTTTCCCCACAGGCTTAAAATGGGAATTTGCCAAACAAGCTCAAGGTCTCCAAAAATACGTTATTTGTAATGCCGATGAAGGTGAACCCGGAACTTTTAAAGACCGTGTTTTAATCAATCAGTATCCGGGCTTGTTAATTGAAGGAATGATTACAGGAGCCTATGCAATAGGAGCTTCAAAAGGAATTATTTATCTCAGAGCAGAATACCGTTATTTAAGAGAAAAATTAGAAAAAACAATTCGTCATTATTACAATATCGGTTTATTAGGACAAAATATTTTGGGTAAACAATTTGATTTCGATTTAAGCATTATGCAAGGTGCAGGTGCGTATGTGTGCGGCGAAGAAACCGCTTTATTAGAATCATTAGAAGGAAAAAGAGGCGGACCCAGAACAAAAGTTTTCTTCCCCGTTGAAAAAGGTTACTTGGAAAAACCTACAATTGTTAATAATGTGGAAACATTTTGCTCCGCAGCCAGAATTATTGAATTAGGAAGTGAATTTTATAATTCAAAAGGAACTGCAAAAACTAAAGGTACAAAATTATTATCAATATCCGGTGATTGTGAAAAACCCGGCATATATGAAATTGAATGGGGAATGACAATCAAAGAAATGCTCGATTTATGCGGTGCAACAGACACGAACTATATTCAATTCAGCGGTCCTTCGGGAACGGTTTTAACGAAATCCGATTTTAACAGAATTATAGCATCCGAAGATTTAATATGCGGCGGCTCTGTTATGATTTTTAATTCAAAAACCGATATCTTTGACATTCTTACAAATTTCTCAAATTTCTTTATCGGTGAATCATGCGGTTTATGTACTCCTTGCAGAGCAGGAAACTACTTAATAGGAGAACGACTTAAATGCATAAAAAAAGGACAATCTACATGGGAAGAAATTGAAGAAATTAAAAGTTGGGGAAAAGTTTTGAAAGATACCAGTCGTTGCGGATTAGGTAAAACCTCAACAAATTTCATATCCGATGCAATTGATAAATTCCCTGAAATATTCAAGAAAAAAGCAATAAAGAACAAAGAATTTGATCTTAAAGCTGCTTTAAATGATTATTATGATACGGTTAAAAACAATTAAAAAATGGAACAAAAAATAGTTAATATAAAAATAGACGGTCAGGAATTTCAGGCAATTGAAGGACAATCGCTGATAGAAGCTGCAAAAAATAACGGATTTTATATCCCTACTTTATGCCATTTTAAAGAAATTTATCCGCCGCTCGGCACTTGCAGAATTTGTACTGTAAATATAAACGGCAAACCCGATACGGCTTGCACAAGAAAAGTTTTTGACGGGATGAATGTAGAAGTAAACACACCCGAGGTTTTGGATAACCGAAAGGCAATTGTTGAAATGCTCTTTGCCGAAGGAAACCATTATTGCCCCGGTTGTGCAAAAAGCGGCGATTGCGAGCTTCAACGAAAAGGATATGAAATGGGGATTGCATACACACGTTTTCCGCACTTATTTGAAGATAGACCGCGAGATTTTAAATCAGACCGTATTTTCATGGAACACAATCGTTGTATTTTATGCAAACGATGTGTTTTTGAAGTTAAAACGCAAAAAGGTGAAAACGTTTTCTATTTTCAAAACAGAGGACACAACATGTTAGTAGGTATTGATTATGAAAAAGAAAAAGAATTAACTGATGAGGAAGTATTAAGAGCTGCCGATTTGTGCCCTGTCGGAGCAATAGTTGCAAAAGGAAAATCAATAGCAAAACCATTCGGCGACAGGAAATATGATGTCGACAAAAACATTAAATGGATCGAAGGTCCTGAATTAGATATAAAAATACCCAAAGACGGTAAAAAGAAAATCGTAGCAACAACATCTCTTGCCGGATGTTTCGGGTGCCACATGTCTATGTTAGATATTGATTTAGGATTATTAGATTTAATTGAATTGATTGAATTTAATAAATCACCTATCACAGATATTAAAAAATTTACAAAAGAATGTGATATAGGAATTATTGAAGGAGGTGTTGCTAATTCAGAAAATTTTGAAGTATTAAAAGAATTCCGAAAAAAATGTAAAGTTATTGTTGCTCTCGGTGAATGTGCCGTTTGGGGAGGAATGCCCGCTATGAGAAATACATTACCCTTAAAAGAATGTTTAGAAGAAGCGTATTTAAACTCTATTTCAAGCGAAAACGGAGAAAATATTATTCCGTTCCATGAAGATATTCCGAAATTACTTAACAAAGTGTATTCTACAAAAGATATTATTAAAATAGATTATTACATTCCCGGATGCCCTCCGGCAGCTGAACATATTTGGAAAGTTGTAAAAAATGTATTATTCGGTGCCGAAGAAAAAGTAGCCTACAATGAATTCAAATACGATTAATAGTGAAAACTAAATTTTAAACCTTGTTTTAAAACAAAAAAAATGAACAGAAAAATAGTTATAGAACCCGTTACCAGAGTAGAAGGACATGGTAAAGTAACCATTCAGTTGGATGAAAATGGTAATGTCAAAGATTCAAAATTTCATATTGTAGAATTCAGAGGTTTTGAAAAATTTATACAAGACCACCCATACTGGCAAGCTCCGGTTATAGTTCAAAGACTTTGCGGTATTTGTCCGGTCAGTCATCATTTGGCAGCAGCAAAAGCCATAGACCAAATTGTAGGTATTGACCCCGAAGATTTATCACCGACAGCATCAAAAATCAGAAAATTATTGCACTACGGACAAATGTTTCAATCTCACTCATTGCATTTTTTCTATTTAGCAGCTCCCGATTTATTATTCGGTGTTGATGCACCCGTTGAAAAAAGAAATGTAGTAGGAGTTGCAAAAGAACATTCAGAATTAGCTAAAAAAGGTATTTTGATGCGTAAATTCGGACAAGAAATAATAAAAGCAACTGCCGGAAAAAAAATTCACGGTATAGCTGCCGTGCCCGGCGGTGTTCACAAAAATCTTCATAAAAGTGAAATTGATTATTTCATAAACGGAAAAGATATCCCTTCAATTGATACAATGATTGAATGGGCCAAAGAAGTTATTGAATTTATGAAAGGCTATCACAAACAACACGCCGCATGGTTAGATACTTTTGCTGCATATCCCTCAGGACATCTGGGCTTAGTCTCAAAAGACGGAAGCGGTGCATTAGATTTATATGACGGAGTTATGAGAGCTATTGACAGTAACGGAAAAATTACATTAAACGATATACCCGATTTTCTGTATCACGAATATTTCAATGAAGATGTTGAAAAATGGTCTTATATGAAATTTCCGTATATTAAACACTTGGGCAGAGAAAACGGATGGAACCGTGTTGGCCCCTTAGCTCGTTTAAATGTTTGCAACTCTATTGATACACCCATTGCAAATAAAGAATTTAAAGAATTTAAAGCTTATACTAAAAATAAGCCCAATAATATGACCATGCATACGCACTATGCAAGATTGATTGAAACATTACATGCTGCCGAAAAAATGAAAGAGTTACTTCATGATGAAGATATTACGGGAAATGAATTAGTTCGTGAAGGCATCAGAAGAAATGAAGGAATAGGTGTCATTGAAGCACCAAGAGGTACTTTAATTCATCATTACAAAGTTGATGACAGAGGTAAGATTACGAAATGTAATTTAATTGTATCAACAACGCATAATAATGACCCTATGAATAAAGCGGTCAGTTGGGTTGCTCAAAATGTTTTAGATAAAAAAGAAGAAATTACCGAAGGCATGCTAAATCAAGTTGAAGTAGCTATCAGAGCATACGACCCGTGTTTGAGTTGCGCAACACACGCTATGGGAAAAATGCCCTTACAACTTTCAATTTTAGACCATAACGGAAACCTTATTGATGAAAAATTTAAATCATAAAAACACACTTATTTTCGGAATAGGAAACTCCGCTCGACAAGATGACGGTTTAGGATGGGCTTTTCTTGATGAGATTAGCAACACAGAACAATTTAAAGGAGAATTACATTACCGTTACCAATTAAATATTGAAGATGCAGAAGTAGTTTCACATGCAGAACAAGTACTTTTTGTAGATGCAAACAGTGAAAACTTAAAAGAAAATTGTGTGTTTGAAGAATGTGAGCTAAACGGTGAAATTACATACACAACACATGCCCTGAATCCTGAAGCAGTTTTAGCACTTTGTAAAGATGTATATGGCAAAGAGCCAAAAGCCTATGTATTAAGAATTAAAGGTTTTGGGTGGGAATTAGATGAAGGACTAAGTAACCAA
The DNA here is from genome assembly GCA_020720665.1 of Acetofilamentum sp. Lineage (GTDB taxonomy): Bacteria > Bacteroidota > Bacteroidia > Bacteroidales > JAADGE01 > JAADGE01. The sequence continues at coordinate 12,211 of DYOF01000034.1, forward strand.
GGAAAAGAAAATCTAAAGGAAGCATTAGAACTTTTATCAAAATTTATGTAA
>DYOF01000034.1:12361-20130 GCA_020720665.1 Acetofilamentum sp.
TAAGTGTTAGCGGGACACAACTCTATGTCGCACCCCGCTTGTCAGGATACATATTATTAAACATATTTCTGTGCGGAAATTTTGGAATTTATTTTTCAGTAAGATGCGTTCCGAATTCTGTTGTTTCAGGTATAAATGCCGTAATAATCAAGAATATTGCAAATAAAATTATTAATATTCCGGTAATTCTGTTTATCCACAACAAATTTCTCAAACGAATACGTTTTTTAAAAATTCTGACAATACTTATTAAAATCATCCACCATAAAACAGCTCCACCGAATACAGAGAAAATTAAAAGTGAAACTTTAAAGTTCCCGTCACCGTTTCCCAATAAATTAAATCCGGCAAAAATAGCTCCGAATGTCAATATGGTTAATGGATTTGAAACGGTTACGGCAAAACTGGTTAAGAAATCTTTAAAATAATTATTCCCTTTTGTTCTTAATCTTCTGATTTGCTTTGCCGGATTCGATATAAAAATTCTGTAACCGATTAAAATTAAAAATCCGCCCCCTATTATTCTTATATATGTTTGATTTTGAATAAGAAAGTCGGATATAAACGTTATACTGAAGCCGGCAATAACGGCATAAACAATATCTGCGGAGGCTGCCCCGATTCCTGTTATAAACCCGGATTTAAAGCCCTTATTTAATGAGCGTTGAATAACTAAAACGCCGATAGGACCTAATGGTACAGATACCGAAATTCCGATAATGATTCCTTTTATTATAAATAATAAATCCAAATCTGCTTTTTTTTACAAAACTTACAAAATAATAAAAAAATTGTGAATTCTAAAAATTAAATCTTTCAAGAATAGAATCATCAGCTAATTCTTTTGATAGTGCTTGCAGAGTATTTAGAGGCACATCAAAAATATCAAGTATCATCAAACCGTCAACACAATTATTAAATTTAGGGTCAACATTAAACCCGAGTAATTTAGCATTCAATTGAATGTATTTTTTAAATAGTACCGGAGTGTTATAATCAGGCTCAATATCTTGAATAAATTTATCGAGTTTCTTTACATCGCTGCCTGTATTTTTAATAAATATTTCATTATCAAAATTAGGATTTTGTTTTACTTTAAATCTTTTTCTCGGCAAAATAAATTGAGATAATTCATTATCAAAATAATTGGTTTTAAAAAAATCAACAATCAAACTTTGAGAAAATTTTGAAAAATCATTGCTGATACTTGCCGGTCCGATTAAATAACGATATTGCTTATTTTTCAAAAGAAAATACAAAATACCTTTCCAAAGTAAAAACAATGATAAGGGCTTGCGCTGATATTCTTTTATTATAAATGAACGCCCTAATTCTAATGATTCTTCTAAAATCGGAAAAAAATTCTTTTGAATATTAAATAATGTTTGAATGTAAAAACCTTTAACACCATATTGTTGCATAATTTCATCTCCCCTGCCTACACGGTATGCGCCGGCAATTTTATTCTGACTGTTATCCCAAATTATTAATTGATTAAAGTATAAGTCAAATTCGTCAATATCCATACTTTTATTTGTACCCTCTCCTATTTCTCTGAACGTAACTTCACGTAATCGACCAATTTCATTTAGTATGTTAGGAGTTTTTATTGACGGTCCGCAAACAACACTATATTCATTACTGTCAAACAAAAAATAATCTTTCTTTAACAATTCAATTTCCGGCATTAACCTTTCTATCGGAATCGGATTTATAATTTGTTCAATTTTCCTAATTCTCGGAATAAATTTCGGACTAAAAAATTTTTTAACAATTAACGGAGTTCCGAGTGCATATGTTTTTGCTCTTAAAAATCGCGAAAATATTTCAACCTCTTTAAATTCATTCTGTTCAGAAACGGGAATTGCATTTCCTATCCTTATTTTAATAATCTTTCTTTTTTTATTCAATAACTCCTTTGAAATTCTTACCGATTGAAGTGCCGGATTTATTGTACTCAATAAATGAAAAATCCAACTGTTTTTTCCTTGAAAATACACAGGAACAACAGGAACTTCAGCTTTTTGAATCAGTTTTATTAAAGAATTTTTCCATTTTTTATCGCTGATATTATTCAAAGAATGAACTTTTGAAATTTCTGCCGCAGGGAATATTCCGATTGCATTTCCTTTTTCTAAATGAGTTAAAGTAGTTTTTATTGTTGTGAAATTAAATGTTTTCACCCTTCCTCTTTGCTCGTTTATAGGAATAGAAAATTTATTTAAGGGTTCTATGCTATGCAACAAAAAATCTGCAAGCAATTTAAAATCCGGTCTTTTTTCAGACATTATTTTCAGCAACAATAAACCGTCTATTCCGCCGAAAGGCTGATTTGAAACGGTTATAAACGGTCCGGTTTTAGGTATTCTGGCTAAATCGGCATCATCAATTTCAAAATGAATTCCTAATGAATCAATTACTGAATTTATAAATTCAATCCCGTCTTTATCAATATTATCTGAATAAATTTTATTTAGCTTATTGTATTTTTTTAATTGCAAAAGAAATTTAGCAATTACATCATTCGATATTCGTCCCTCATAATTAGGATTAATAAAATCTTCACCTTTTAGTTTTTCCATTTATTGATTATAATTTAAACGATACATATATACAAATTTATAATAAAACTCAATATTGAAATTAAATTTGACACTTTTTTAAAGAGTTTTTTTTTATATATAATTATTTGTACTTTTATAGCAAATTCTGACTGATGAATCAAAAGATTCTGCTGATATTAATAGTACTTCTTATTCCGTATAAAGGATTCTGTCAAGATTACCATCCTTTATTAAAAAATTATTCCCCTTTTGTTTACAACGGAGATAATCAAATTTGGTCTATTGTTCAGGATAAAAAAGGTGTTATATACTTCGGTGCAACCGACGGTTTGATTGAATATAACAGTTTAAATTGGACAAAATATAGTATAACTGACTTAAAAAAGCCTGTATTATCTGCTGTAATTGACGATAAAAGCACAATTTATATCGGGTCGGAAAATGAATTCGGTTATATGGAAGAAAAACCGGACGGATCTTTAAAATTTATATCATTTTTAAATGAAATTGATTCTGCCGACAAACATTTAGGTGCTTTTTGGTCAACTGCTAAATTTCAGAATAATATTTATTTTGTTTCTGAAAATTATATTTTTCGTTATAATCAAAACCTTAATCCGAGAATTAAAAAAATTTACAGTTACCCTTCATTATTTTTAGCATATTCAACAAAAAGCGGAGTTTATGTTTCAATTTTAAAAAAAGGAATTTATAAAATCATTGAAGATAAATTAATTCCGGTGCCGGGAACGAAAGGCATCCTTCCGTGGTTTATTTTACCTTATGAAAATGATAAATATCTTATTGGTACAAGTCAAGATAAATTGGCAATTTTTTGTCCGCTGCAAACAGATTCAAATTTGGTAATTCAAACCGAAACGTTTTTTAATTCAAATGAGTTAAAAAAAACCAATAAATTCTTAACTGACAATCAATTATACATTGGAGCACAAAAAATTGATGATGAACGATTTGCTATCGGCACGATAAGCAACGGAATTATTATCATAAATAAAAAAGCCAAAATAATTGAGCATTTTAATAAAAAAAACGGATTGGAAAGCTCAACAATACACTACATTTTTAAAGACTTACAAAATGAATTATGGTTAGGAACTTCATTTGGAATAAGTGCATTAAAAATAAATTCAGGATTCAGAACAATTAATGAAATACATGGAATTGAGGGCGTTATTTACGATATGGTCAGATTTAAAAACACTATTTTTATCCTTACTAATTTAGGTTTGTACTCTTCCTCTAACGGATATTTTAAGGCTGTTGATGAATTTTCAGGCAATAAATCTGTTCAGGTTTATTTTCCGTATATTTTTAAAAACAAAGAAGAAAACGACTCATTATTATTAGTTACAACTACTTACGGATTATACAATATAGTGAACAAACATGCCTTTTTAATAAATAATATAACGTCTGATTTCCTCTTTCAATCTGAATATTATAAAAATAAATTATACCTTTTTGACCAATCGAATTTTTACTCGATAACAAATAAACACAAAGAATTCTCAAAGCCCGATACCATTTTTAAATTTAATAAATCTATAAGCTCGGCAATTGAAAAAAACAAAGAAGAATTGTGGCTCATCTATGATAAAAAACCACATCTTTTCAATTTAAAAACAAAAAAAATTACAGATTTTGAATTTCCTGCCGATATTAAACCTGTCAGTTTTAATTCAGTTATTGAAAAACAAAAAAAGATACTTTTCTTAACCGATAAAGGCATATATTTTTTTAATCATGAAAATAAATTTAAACAGCTTAATGAATTTAACGATTCAATATTTATCTCAAAAAAAACTAAACAATTGCTCAGTGTTTCCGACAATTTTTTTTGGTCGTTAATAACCAATGATAAACAGAGTACAATAATTCAAACAAAATCGAATAATAAGCAATTTAAATCAGACAGCATTCCCTTTAAAATAATTTCAGGAACAGAGCTTATTTTTCCTGACGGAGACAGCTTACTTTGGGCTGTAACATCAAAGGAAATATATAAATATAATGTAAATAATAATAAAACATATATAGAAAAAGCATCAACTGTTTTAAATAAAATCAGAATTAAAAACGATTCAATAATTCTTAACGGTACACATAATCCATTTTCAAATTTTAATTCCGATTTAAACAATAAAAAAAATACCCGTTTAGAACTAAATTATTCTGAGAATGAAATTTATTTTGAATATGCACTGCCAAGTTTTGACAAGGAAGAAAAAAATGAATATTCATACGTATTAATTGGCGGGAAAAATAAAAACTGGTCTGATTGGACAAACGAAAACTCTAAGGAATATACGAATTTGTATGAAGGAAAATATATTTTCAAGGTAAAAGGCAGAAATATTTATGGTTTTGAAAGTCAACCGGCAATTTTTGAATTTCGAATTTTGCCGCCTTGGTATCGAACGTGGTGGGCATATATTATTTATATTTTATTATTGAGCGTATTTATTTTATTACTTATAAAAATTAATGCCCGCCGATTACAAAAAGAAAATATCAGATTAGATAAAATCGTCAGAGACCGAACCGCAGAAATTTCAATGCAAAAAGAGGAAATTCAAACTCAAGCTGATAATTTAGAACAAATTAATACTCAATTAAAACAACGCAATGAAGAGATTTCTTCAATTGCCGAAAATTTAATAATAGCCAACAGAAATATAAACGATAAAAACACATATATAACCGACAGTATTAATTATGCACAACGAATCCAAAATGCAGTTTTACCCTCAGAAAATGATATTTCTGAAATTTTTAATGATTTTTTTATAATTTACAAACCGAAAGATATTGTCGGGGGTGATTTCTATTTCTTTAAAAAAATTCGTAATCACATTATTGTTGCTGCGGCAGATTCAACCGGGCATGGTGTTCCCGGAGGGTTTCTCAGTATGATGGGAATGTCTTTTTTAAATGAAATAATTCATAAAAATAATATCCAGAGTCCGAACTCAGCTTTAGATAATCTAAGAAACCGAGTGAAATATTCACTACATCAAAATGATTATTTAGAGGGACGAACTGACGGAATTGATATAGCTCTTTGTGTTATTGACACAAACACAAGCATTATGGAATATTCGGGTGCTAATATCCCGGTAATAATTATCAGAAACAATGAATTAATTGAATTAAAACCAAATATGCAACCGGTTGGTATTCATTATAATGAACGACCTTTTGATTTAAAAAAAATACAATTATATAAAGATGATATGATTTATTTATTTTCTGATGGTTTTTATGACCAGTTCGGAGGAAAACACAATAAAAAATTATTAATCAGCAATCTTAAAAAATTGCTTTTAAAAAATTCTCAACATCCTTTAAAGGTTCAAAAAAGAAACATTTCTAAGGTGTTCAACAGCTGGAAAGGTGATAAAAAACAAATTGATGATATAATGCTTATAGGTATAAAATTTTAAATAAATAAACTTACTCGGTATAAAATTTTAGCATTTTTAAAACCACAGAATAACAAACAGGACAAAATTCGTCGGTACTGTTTGACCTCATTTTGCAATCATCTGCCGGGCGATAAATTCCTTTCGTTACATATCCTGCTCCTTCAAATGCACCTATTTTATCTTTATATTTTCCTTCATCGGGTGTAGGAATAGGAGTAGTTTTATCAACTAAATATTTCCATTTTAAATCAAAATTTACTAAGTTTGAAATATTTGGCTGCCATGGTTCAACAGACATATCGTATATATCATCAGCCTTATCGTAACCATATTGATATTCATCGGCTAATGCGGCAAACGCATGACCGAATTCGTGAGTAAAAACCAATCCCGATTGTTCATGATCTGATGAGCATAAGTTGTAATAATTAAAAATTCCGCCGCCGCCGTATTTTGGAGTATTAACTAATATATAAATTTGATCATAGGGAACATAAGCAGCTAAATTTCTTAATTGTTCAATGTTCTGAGTTGTCAGATAACGTTCTGAATTAAAGGTATAAAAGTGAGAATCAATGATTGTATTTTTCCAAATATTTTCTCCGGGTATATCCGTTCCGGTTTCTTCTGATTCAGCATCAATTGCCCAAAAATTTACTAAATCTTTATTCGACTTAAATGGTTCAACCTCAAAAAAATAATTTACAAAACGTTTGCAGTCAGAATGAAATTTTTCAATTTCATTTTTTGTATATCCGTCAGGAATAATTACAATATCTAATTTTTTGTGATGGTCTCCCGAATAATGAATGCGTTGTGTTTTGTATTTTATTTGCTTATCTTTTATTACAGAACTATCATTCGGGTTAATTTTTTGCTCATAAATTGTTTTGAATACAGTATTTTTCAATCTCATTTCAATTTTCAAAACTATCTCATTTTTAGGAAAAGGGAATAAAACCGATTCATAAAAACTTCTTGATATTTTTTTTGCTTCATCAGTATCTAACCATTCATAATATAAAGTTGAATAGCCTCTTGAATAGATTAATTTATCGGTCTTTGCGTCATAAATTAATACTCTGAAATCGCCAAAATTAAATGTGTCAATTAAATTTATTTTAGAACCGCCCCAATACGTTTCTTCTTTTAACTTATTTAAATAAATGTTTGATTCATGATTATTTCCGCCGATTATATAATCAAACCGCATTGATTTATCATTAAAATAAGTATCAAAATCAATTTGTGCATTTAAATTCAATGACAAAGTCATCAATATAAAAGAAAGAGAAATTTTCATGATTATTATTTTTTATTTTTGAACATCAATTAACTCTACATCAAAAATAAGTGTAGAATATGCCGGAATAGAAGAATAATCGTAGGAACCATATCCCAAACTGCTTGGAATTATAAGTGTGGCTTTACCATTTTCTTTCATATATGCAATTCCTTCGTCCCAACCTTTAATAACATTTCCTTCGCCTAAGGTGAAACTAAAAGGTTCATATTCGATTGATGAATCAAAAATTTCTCCGTCAATAAATTTTCCTGTATAATCCACTGTTACAACATCTCCGGCTTCAGCCTGCAAACCATCACCCGCTTTTGTTTCAATATAATACAATCCGCTGGCGGTAGGCTCGGTTGTGATATTATTTTTCGTTAAATATTCTTGAATTAACTCGAGTTCCTTTTCTTCTTTTGATTTACATGCACCGACAATCAGAATAATGATAACCGGTAAAAATAATAA
>DYOF01000174.1 GCA_020720665.1 Acetofilamentum sp.
CAAGGTTGGACGGTAACCGTTACTATCGCTGCATCCGTAAACGATATAGCATCTAAAGGCATCAGCGTTTACCCGAATCCGTCTAACGGCGTGTTTACAGTAAATACAACCGAAGTTTATAATTTACAAGTTTTAGATTTAACGGGAAAACTTATCAGCACACAAGTATTGAACGGAAACGGCAGCGTTTCTATCAACAACGCAGGTGTTTATTTCTTGAAATTCTCTAATGAGAAAGGTTCTGTTACTCAAAGAGTAATTGTTAAATAAATTATAAAATTAATTTACAACAAAAAAGGGGAGTTTAGCTCTCCTTTTTTTTTGCCCTTATTAGGTGCGGATATATCGTTTAGCTGTTAAAAAAAATAATTCAATTAAACGGAAAGATATATATTTGTAAACTTTTAAAAGTTCTCAAATCAATTTAAAATCAAAATTAAAATTTGAAATTATGCCGATGACAATTATTGAAAAAATTATTGCAAATCATTCTAAATTTGATTTCGTTAAACCGGGTGATATTGTAGATATTGAAATAGATGTAAGAGCTGCGCGTGATTTTGGAGGTCCTAACGTAGTTAAACACTTAGAGGAAAACAATTTACAAGTTGCAGATATAAGTAAAACATTTTTTACTTTTGATACGAACCCTACAGGCTCGGATCAAAAATATGCGGTTAATCAGCATATTTGCAGAACATTTGCCCGAAATCGCGGAATTAGAGTGTTTGATATAAATCACGGAATAGGAACACATGCTTTAATAGAGGAAGGATTAGTATATCCCGGAACAAGCTTTGTTACAACCGATTCGCATGCCAATATAATGGGAGCCGTAGGTGCTTTCGGGCAAGGTATGGGCGATAAAGATATAGCGCTTGCTTTCAATAAAGGAAAAGTTTGGTTTAAAGTACCTAAATCTGTTAAAATTAATTTGAACGGAAAACGTCCGAAAAATTTATCGGCAAAAGATATTGTATTGAATTTGCTGAATCGTTTCGGAGCTAATTCATTACTGCAATATTCCGTAGAAATATACGGAGAAGAAACTGAAAAGTTTACTTTAGATGAACGAATAACCATCGCTTCAATGGGAACCGAAATGGGGACGATTATTATTTTGTTTCCGCCGAATAAAGAAATCATTGAATATAGCTCAGCACGTGCCGGCAGACAAATAAATCCGGTTTTAGCCGATGCCGATGCAAATTATGAAGACGTTTTTGATATTGATTTATCAAGTTTTGTTCCTATGGTTTCACTTCCGGGAAAACCGCACGGAACAGTTAATATAATTGAGGCACAAAAAACTAAAATCGATTCCGGTTTTATCGGCTCATGTACTAACGGAAGAATGGAAGACATGCGGGCGGCAGCAGAAATTTTAAAAGGGAAAAAAGTGGCACCCGGAGTTGTTTTAAAAATAGTTCCTTCAACCGACCAAATTTGGCAACAATGTTTGGATGAAGGTCTTATAAAAATTTTTAAAGAATCGGGTGCATTAGTTTCAAATGCCGGATGTGCCGGATGTGCCGCCGGGCAAGTAGGACAAAACGGTCCGGGAGAAATAACCGTAAGCACGGGTAACAGAAACTTTCCCGGAAAACAAGGAAAAGGAAGCGTATATTTAGCCTCACCTTCTGTGGTTGCGGCATCTGTCGTTGCAGGCTATATCACTACTTTTGATGCTATTCCTGATGTACCGGAAATCTTTCATCCCACAGAAATTAATGCTAAAACCGAAAACCGATTTAAAGAACAATTCATTCAAGAAAAACCCACAGTTGTTGAAGGACGAGTTTGGTATATTAAGAAAGATGATATTGATACAGATATGATTTTCCATAACCGATATTTAGCTATAACCGAAATCAATGAAATGGGGCAATACACATTTGATAATTTGGAAGCTTATGAAGACTTTGCCAAAAAAGCTAAACCCGGTGATATTGTAGTGGTTCATAAAAATTTTGGTGCAGGAAGTTCCCGCCAACAAGCCGTTGATTGTTTCAAAGCTTTAGGTGTTCAGGCAATTGTTGCCGAATCATACGGTGCTATATATGAACGCAATGCCATAAATGCAGCCTTCCCCATAGTTACCTACAAATCATTAGAAGGTTTGGATTTAAAAGAAGGAAATACTATACGAGTTAATTTTGAAACCGGTGAAATTGTTAATCTTGATAATAAAAAATCAATTAAGGCAGATGCTTTCTCTGATGTTCAACTCGAAATTTATCAAAACGGCGGTTTATTTTAAGGGGGCTTCCAAAAATTAGATTTTTCGAGGCGTACAAGGCTTTTAAAACCGGAGTTTACTGTTGTAAATGAGAACGGCGAAGCCCTCACCGCAGGTAATTTTAAAAATTGAAGTCCAACGAAGAAAAAGCAATTTTTAGAACTCCCGTAAATTAAATTTTTAACAAGCATTATTTGTAAACAATTAAAATAAAATTATAAAATTAAAGTTCTAATATTATCTTTGCAGTTCGTATTAAAAAATTTTTAGACACATGAAACAATCAGGTAAATTCAATTTTCACTCAAAGAGCATGACTAAAGAAATCACCTTGCATATTTGCGTAGAGTTTTCAGGTGTTCCTATCTGCGGGGAAAAATAAGTTTTATAAATAAGTATATGCATTCAATTTACAGATTATTAATTAATTAAAAGTTTTTAGACACATGAAAAAAAAATATTTAGGATTAGGTTTTGTACTTGTTTTTTCTTTAACATTTTTATTCTCAAATTGCGGTAAGGAAGAAAAAAACAGCAATCAAGCGAATGATAATTCATTCAAAATTGCTTATGTAAAAACCGACTCATTATCGCAAGAATATCACTATTTTAACGATTTACAATCGGCATTACTTACTGAACAACAAGGAAAAGAAGCCGATTTAAGCAATCGTTATAAAGTGATGCAAAATAAATTTCTTAAAATTCAAAGAGACGTTCAAAACCGAATGATGACACCTACAAGCGCTCAAAAGAAACAAGAAGAATTAGCTCTTGAACAACAAAAGCTGCAACAAGACCAACAAATTTATGAAATGGAAATGATGGAAAAAAGTCAAAAATTAACTTTACAAATTCTTGACAGTATTCAAAATTATTTAAAACTTTATAATGCCGATAAAAAATATTCAATGATAATTACCGGCGACACATTAGGCTCTCAGATTTTATATGCCGATAAGCAATACGACATAACACCGGATGTAATTAAAGGTTTAAATGAACGCTATCAAAAATCATTAGGAACCGGAAATCCGAAATAATTTGATTTAAGGGGGCTCCTAAAAATTAGATTTTTCGAGGCGGACAAGGTTTTTAAAACCGG
>DYOF01000003.1 GCA_020720665.1 Acetofilamentum sp.
AAATGAGCCTCTTTTATTCACTAAAAGTAAACCGGCAAAAAAAATAATTGTAAAGCATATTCAGGATTAAATTAAAAGTGTAAACTTTTTTTAGGACGAGACAGTAAGAATTATTCAAATTGTATCTTTGACTTATTGAAAAACAGATAAAAAAGCCGGTGATGTTTAAAGTCCCGGCTTTTTTATACGATTACGAATGTCCCTTTACAACAATTCGCATCACTTTAAAATTCAGCCAAAAGAATGTGAAAATTTGTTTGCTCAGGCACATTCTTAAAAACTTTACAAATTTTGTCGGCTCGGTGCCGTATGATATATTGCTGTAGGGTACTGTAGTTGTTTTTCCTTTTCCCATGATAATTATTTTACAAGTTTAAGATTATGAATATTATAAATTATATTCTTTTTTATTCAGGTATTAATGCCCAGCCGGCTTTGGCTTTGGCTTTATATAAAAACATATAGTGCATAAATAATTTCATCCAATGTCCGGCAGAACCCACCACACCTACGGTGTCTTTTAGGTTGCGACCCCATTTCGGATATTTTTCCCAGTCGGGTACAATCGGATTAACCGTCATTACGGCTGCTTGTCCTTTTATAAATCCGTAACCGGCAGATACAATGCAAGCCGCACCCATTTTAACCATAGATGCTTTATGCGGGTGATCGTTTTTTCCGGTTTTTATCCTATGGGCTACGTTTTGAGCCACAATTTTTCCGATAACACCTGACGGCATACCGGTTCGAGGCGGAGTCGGATAAATTTTTGTTCCGTTAGGGCTTTCCATTGGTTTAGAAATTGCGTGGGGCGGTGCAAATGCAATGCCTGCTGCATACACATTATCGTATTTAGGGTTTTGGTAGATTGAGGGCCAATCAGAAGACTTCCACTCTTCATAAGGCTTTGTTGTATAGTCGGCATCAACTTTCATCATTCCGTTGGCAGCAAATACTTCTGTAGTGATATCCGACCCTTCCTTATTGAATGCTTTCATACCGGCACCTGCAAATCCGGGAATTAACATGGCATAATCAAAGGTTTTGGAATGAAATTCTCCGTCTAAATTTTCATAATGAGCCACTCCTTGCTCTACTTTTGTAACTCCTGCTCTTTTAATCCATTGTATGCCGTATTCTTTTAAAATAGATTCTGTAAATATTTTAGTCGGTGTTATGTAGCCGTTACGTTTAATATAAGCACCTCCCATACCGAAATCGCCCAATTCATATTCGTTGGAAATCCACCAAATATCGGCCAAATGATTTAATTTTCGCTTATTTACTTCAAACGCAATATTTAAAGCATATTCAAATGCTGCACCCTGACAGGTTGCCAAAGGATGACCGGTGCCTATCAGAAAACTTTGCTTTTCACCTTTTTCCAATTTTTCTAATGAATTTTGAAGATTCTTCCATGCGTGAGCCGCATGATCATAGGTACAAACCGAGTTTGTGAATTTATCGGGACCTAATCCTTCAGTTGCCGCAAAATTCAACTTCGGACCTGTTGCATTAATTAAATAGTCATATTCCACTTTTTCTTCTGTGCCTTCTTGTTCGCCCGTTACATATTTAACCGTAACAAAAGCTTTTTGCCTTTCGGAATCTCCTTCCGGATGAATGGATAGTGCTAATGCCTGCTTATAAATAATGCCTTGTTTTTTATAAACCGGTGCTAATTTAAAAATAACCTGCTCGGGTTTCATCAAACCTACTCCCACCCAAATATTAGACGGAACCCATTGATAATTACTATTCGGGCTGACAACAATTACTTCGTGTTGTTTTTTCAGAATTCGTTTTGCATACAGAGCAGCTGTATGTCCGGCAATTCCGGCACCGAGAACAAGAACTTTTGCCATAGAGTTTTAATTATATGAATAGATGAGTGTGTTATAAAACACAAAGTTATAAAAGTTTTAAAATAAGACAAAAAAATCTTTTATTTCCGGCACGTGTTGTATTTTTCTTATTATCAATTTGTTTTAATTAAAAAGCCACCCGAAATTTTCTTTACTGACAACAAACATTTGCATATAATCATATTTGTCAGATAATTTATTAAACTGACTGTCGGAATCTGCGACATCTAAAAAAATTATTTTCCCGTCAATTTCGGCTTTTGCGATAACTGATGTAAATTGGTTTATTAATGCCGCATTTCTGTCAACAGGTTCACGCGATTTAATATTCACCAAAACCGGTGTAACATTTATTTCGGCTCTTTTAAGCAGGTACATAAAAACAAAGTTCATTTCTGCACTACTGCCGGTACCTTTTTCAAAATAAAGACCTAAATTATTATATTTAACAGAATGATCGATTTTTCCGTAGATTTTTTTCAGCAAACCATCCGAGACATCTGAAAATAATGAATATTCATTATTCCACTTCATGTTTGACCTTACGGTATTATAAATTGCTTCGGCTTTTTCTGTTTCATTCATTTCGGGGTTTATATTTGCTTGAAGCAAGGAGTCGCAATTCCAATATTTTATGAGAGCTAAACCAAATTTCTCATCATTGAGCAAACGCGTATTCAGTTCTGACCAATCGGGTAAATAATAGATGATGTAGGCGGCAGGATAATTCAACATTTTTCGTTGTCCCGGTGTTCGTTGCTCATAATCGGGATAGCTTGTTATCATTAATGAACGGCTTAATCTTTCCCACGCATAATTTTCGGGGATTGTTTTTAGTCGCTTTAAATATATATTAATTTTTTCAGCTTCGTTTTTATTTTTCATTACAGGCATATTTTGATTAACAAAACGATATTCGGTACCCGATAAATCGATTACAGACGTGTAAATTCTTTGATAAATTCTGAATTGATATGCCAGAGAACGATTGTAAAACGATGAATCACGAACACTTAATACATCCGTATTTTTTAGGGAGAAAATATATTTAAAATTATTCGGAACGGCTGCTCTAAATTCACTGTAAATTACCGGTAATTCATTTTCAAAATACCATGGTTCCGGTTTAAGCATTGTTAAGGTCGGTGTAAGCAAAATAAATTCCAAAATTGAACCGACTTTGGCATCAGGAAATTCAAATTCGGCAATTTTGGTACAATTAAGGGTATCTCTGATTTTAACTGCTTTGTTTTTCAGTTTTATAATTGTTTCTTCACCGGATTTATCGAAATTATGAGTAACGGCTTTCAAGCTGTATGACAATTCGCCAAAAAATTGTTCGCAATGCATATCATGAAAAGAAAATGTTTGTTTGGCATATTTTAAACCTTCTTCGTTTAAAATTTTTATTCTGACATGTCTTTTCCTGATTAAAAACAGATGTTCGCCGTTAGGGTTTGTATCAAAATACATTTGACCGTAATCGTATAAAATAACCGCCGGAAAATCAGGATTTTCATTATATGATTTCAGCTCAATTTCTTCTTTTGAAAGTTCTTTCCATTTAATAGGGTCCTTTTGAGCGAATACAGAAATACTTATTGTAAACAAAACCCAAAAGATTATTTGTGTTTTCATATTTGCAGGAATTTATGGTTTAATATTATTGTTCAATAATTATACCGAGAAGCTATTTATTGCAAGATAAAATATTATTAATGTCCGTGATAATTTTTATATTTTTGTAAAAAAATAATCTGTATGAATCCGTTTTTAGTTTTTTCAGTAATTGCTTCTTATTTTACTTTATTAATTATTGTTTCATATTTTACGGGAAGAAAAGCTGATACGGCTTCATTTTTCACAGCAAATAAACAGTCGCCATGGTATTTAGTGGCTTTCGGAATGATTGGGGCATCACTTTCAGGTGTTACGTTTATTTCTGTTCCGGGTTGGGTGGGCGACACTAAGTTTTTTTATTTTCAAATGGTGCTGGGTTATTTAGCGGGATATTTTGTTATTGCAACAGTTCTGATGCCTATTTATTATAAATTGAACTTAATTACTATTTATACCTATTTGAATCACCGTTTCGGCTTTTATTCATACAAAACAGGTTCGGCTTTTTTTATTTTATCGAGAGTTATAGGAGCTTCATTCAGATTATTTTTAGTTGCCGGCGTACTGCAAATCGGGTTTTTTAATGCTTTTCACATTCCGTTTTGGGTTACGGTTTTAATAACTATTTTATTGATTTGGGTTTATACGTATAAAGCCGGTATTAAAACAATTGTATGGACAGATACTTTACAAACTCTTTTTATGTTATCAGCCGTTATTGTGACAATTTTCATTATCGGAAAAGAGCTGAACCTCAACTTTTCAGGCATAATAAAAACGGTCAGAGGCAGTGAATTATCAGACATATTTAATTGGGATTTTAAATCGGATACTAATTTTTTCAAACAATTTATTTCGGGTGCTTTTATAGCAATTGTTATGACGGGATTAGATCAGGATATGATGCAAAAAAATTTGACTTGTCGAAATATTAAAGATGCTAAAAAAAATATGTTTTGGTTCAGTATAATTTTAGTTCCTGTTAATTTATTATTTTTATCGTTGGGTGTATTATTATATGTATTTGCAGCACAAAAGGGAATTGAACTTCCGTTAAAAACTGACGATTTGTTTCCTATGCTTGCGATGAATCATTTTTCAATTTTTGCCGGAATTGTATTTTTGCTCGGAATTACTGCTGCCGCATTTTCCAGTGCAGATTCTGCTTTAACGGCATTAACAACCTCTTTCAGTATCGATTTTTTAAATTTGGATGTTCAATCGGATAATAAAAAAAGTAACCAAATAAAAAAGTTGGTTCATTTGGGCTTTTCTTTTTTGCTTTTTTGTGTTATATTAATTTTTGAAACAATTAATGACAAAAGCGTTGTTTCTGCTGTTTTTACGGCAGCCGGTTATACTTACGGTCCGATATTGGGCTTGTTTGCATTTGCATTGATAAGCAAACGCAGAGTCAGAGATTCTTTTGTTCCGTACATCGCTGTTGCTTCACCGATAATTGTTTTTTTAATTAACCGCTATTCAGAAGATTTATTGTTTGGCTATAAATTTGGTTTCGAGCTTTTGATTGTTAACGGGGCATTAATGTTTTTAGGATTATTATTGATTTCGAATAAAAAATTATAATTTATTATGGGTATGAATTCTTATTCCCATAACTAAAATGTCGTCAACCTGCTCTGACTGTCCTCTCCATGAATTAATAACTCGCTTTAAAACATTTTTTTGTTCATCAACCGGTTTTTTATAATTATTAAGTAATAAGTGTCTAAAGCGTCTGAATTTAAATTTCTTTTCATCCGGTCCGCCGAATTGATCAACATATCCGTCAGAGAATATGTATATCATATCATTATCTTTTACCTCTATAACATGGTTTGTATATTCACCGATATTATTATTTGCAGGAGAAACCGAGAAACGATTGCCTTTTACTTCAAGAATATTATCGTCTCTGATTAAAAATAATTGGTTAATTGCTCCGGCAAATTCAATTGAATTATTATATTTATGAATGGCTATAATACTAATGTCCATTCCGTCTTTCATTTCATCTTTCAAACCATCTTTTCGAAAAATTGCCGATACATCTTTGTTTAACTTATTAAGGATTTTGCCCGGTGTATCAATTCCTTCATTAATAATATTTCTTAAAATATCGAGTCCGATAATTGACATAAACGCACCGGGAACTCCGTGTCCGGTGCAATCAACGGCTGCGACAAAGACCTTATCGAAACTATCATCAACCCAATAAAAATCGCCGCTGACAATATCTTTCGACATAAATAAAATGAAAGAATCAGGGATAAGAGTTTTTATAAATTTTCCGGTCGGCAACATGGCATCAATAATTCTTGAAGCATATCTCATACTTTCAGAAATACTGTTATTTTTTACGGACAATAGTTCTTTTTGTTTTTCAATTTCTTTTGCAACAATTTGTTTTTCATTGAGAATTTTATTTTCTCTTCGGATTTCTCTATTATATAAAACGATAGCAATAATTATAAAAATTGCTCCTATAATACCATAAAAAATATATGCAGGAGTTGTTCGCCACCAAACTGCCGATATATGAACTTTTAAAACTGTAGCCGTATTATTCCATTGGTTACCACTGTTAGCACCGATGATTTCAAACGTATAGTCTCCGGGTGCCATTTGGAAAAAACTTATAGAGTTTTGTACGTCTAAATCAATCCATTTATTATTTGCTTCTAAAATTCGATATTTAAAAACGTTTTTATCAGGATGTGTGTATTCGGGAACTGCAAAATGGATATCGAAGCTGCATTCTTTATGCGTTAAAAAAACTTCATTTTCTTTTCCGATAAGTATTTCTTCTTTTCCGTTTTGGGTTGTTTTTATAAATTTGGTTATAATCGGTTGCGGGGCATAATTATTCTTTTTTAATGAAGTTATATTTATTGAATTTAAACCGTTTAAACCTCCCCAAAATATTTCGTCTAAAGCATCATTAACATACACAGCTCCGATATTATATTCAAATCCTTGTAAATTATCTTCTTCGGCATAATTAATAACTTGTTCGGTTTTGGGGTTAAATTTTAAAATTCCTTTATTCGTACTTAACCATAAATTTTTATCTTTATCTTCGGTTATTGTATAAATAAAATCGTTACTGAAACCATGGCTTTGGGAAGTATAGTATTTAAATGAATCTTTTTCTTGAATATATTTGTTTAAGCCGGTTCCTGTTCCTATCCAAAGGGTTTGATCTGAGCTTTCAAAAAGAGTAAGTACAGAATTATCGCTTATGGTTCTGTGGTCTTTTGTATAGTTTTTAAATGTTTTTGTTTGGGGTTCAAATTTACTCAGCCCGTATAATGTAGCAACCCAAATTTCACCGTTTCGTCTTTTAACTGTTTTAAAAACATCATTTGCAACAATACTATTTATTGTTCCGTCCTTTTTAAATGCTGTAATAATACGGTTTTCATAGAGCAACAAACCGTTTAGAGTTGAAAACCAAATTTTATTTCCGTCAAATAAAATGCTTGAAATACGGTTGTTAATAAAAAACTTGTCAACATTTTTATTGATATAATCTGAAAAAGTGATAAAGCTATTTTTTGCTATATTGAATATTACAGCACCATTATTTGTTCCTATCCAAATATTACCTTTTTTATCAGGAACGATACAATGAATATTATCATCAGGTAACGGTGAGTTATTTTTATTAAACACTTTAACAGAGTTCGTCTTCCTGTCAAAAATATTCAATCCGA
Organism: Acetofilamentum sp.; assembly: GCA_020720665.1. GTDB lineage: Bacteria > Bacteroidota > Bacteroidia > Bacteroidales > JAADGE01 > JAADGE01. The sequence continues at coordinate 7,202 of DYOF01000003.1, forward strand.
ATCCTCTTGTTCCCAACCATAACAATTTTGATTTTGGATTACAATAAATTGAATAAATACTGTTTGAACTAAATTGGATGTTGTTGTTTTTATCTTTTCGATATAAATTAAAATCTTTTTTTTTGGAATCTATCTTAAAAATACCGTAATCCGAACTTATCCATAAAATACCGGATTTATCTTCAAAAATGTTAGAAATATTTCCTATTTCTGCCTCGGTAGTCAAATAATTTTCTAAGTGAAACGGTATAATTTTACTTTCATCGTTTTTCAAATACATTAATCCGTATTTTGTTCCTATCCAAACGACATTTTGTTTGTCTTTATAAATAGAGCGAACTTCTGAAATCCTGACACTTGACTTTATTGATTTAAATTGATTTGTTTTCGAATTAAATACAAAAACACCGGTTTTCCCGCCGACCCATATAATTGAATCGTTTTCTAAAAAAACACAAAATACTTCATTGTTAATATCTTGTTTATCAAACTTGAAACGTTCAAATTGTTTATTACGACTGTTAAATCGAACCATTCCGTTACTTGAACCTGTCCAAAAATCATGGTTTTTATCTTCTGAAATCGTAAAAAAGTTATAATCGCTGATATGGTCGTCATTTTCATTTTCTTGTCTGAATTCAAGAAATTCTTCATCTTTTGGTGTATATTTAATTATCCCGTTTACGGTTCTGAGCCATAAAATACCGGTTTCAGATTCATGTACTGCTTTAATGTTTGTAGAATATACTGATTGGGTATAATGCTTATTTTTAATAACTGTAACAAATTCATTCGTCAGATAATTATATTTTTCAATTCCCTCATTTGTTACTAACCACAAAGCAGTATCTTTTGAACCGCAAATATCAGTTATATAATTACTTGATATTGATTTCTCATTATTAGGGTCTTGTTTATAGCTTACAAACTCATAGCCGTCAAATCGATTAAGGCCGTCTTGAGTTGCGACCCATATGTATCCGAATTTATCTTGAAAAATTTTATTTGCTGAGTTTTGCGACAATCCTTCATTTATAGAATAATGCTCAACGGAATACTGCTCATTTTGAGCAAAAACAGTTTCTGCAAAAAACAATGTAAGAATAAGAACGTAAAGTTTAACAAACTGAAACATAAAGCCGATTAATTTATTTTATTCAAAAACAACTAAAATTTGATTTTTTTCAACCGTTTTTCCTTTTTCTGTTTTAACTTCTTTAACTACTGCGTCAAAATCAATTTTAATATTGTTTTCCATTTTCATTGCTTCCAAAATTAATACAAGATCTCCTTTTTTGAGAATATCTCCGGCGGAAACATTTACCTGTGTAACTAAACCGGGCATTGGTGCTTTAAGGTCTTTTGGTTTTTGATTTGTTTTATTTTTTATTCCTAATTTTTTTAGAAATTCATCAAGCTCGTCTTCTATGTTCGCTTGATATTTATTTCCGTTCACTTTTAAAGTTACATTCTTTTCATGAGTATTAATATCAAGTACTTCAATAGTGTATGATTTTAAGTTTCTTATTAAATGATACGTATTGCTGTCAACAGGTAAAACATCTGTTTCAAACGATTTTCCGGATATAACCCCGGAATTATTTTTATTGTTTTCAAACTTAATTTCATACTCATTATTGTTAATCCTTGCCTTCATTTATATATTTTGTTAATTTATCAGCCTAACTCTGAAATGTTTTTTAATTTTTTGATATCTAAAAGCTTAATTTTCCTTTTGTCCAAATCTATTATATTTTCTTTTTTTAGCTCCGAAAGTAATCGAATTACTGATTCGGTAGCTGTTCCTACGATTCCGGCAAGCTCCTCCCTTGTTAAAAAAATATTCAATTCGCCATTTTTATTAATACCGAAATTTTCATTCAAAAGTAATAATATCTCGGCTAAACGTTCTTTAACATTTTTTTGAGCAATATCGAGTATGTACTGATTGGCATGACCGAGTTCAACACAAGATAATTTAATAACACTCATTGAAAAGCCGGAATTTTCTTTTACTAATTTAATAAAATGCGATGACGGGATAATACATACCGTACAATCTTCAATAACCTTTGTTGTAGTACAAGCTAAATCTTCCGATAAAATTGAGCGAAACCCAAAAATATCGCCTTTTTTGGAAAACCTTATTATTTGTTCTTTTCCGTCATTTCCGGTTTTATAATGCTTAACTATTCCCGAATTCACACAATAAACACCATGAACTTTTGTTCTTTCATTATAAATTATTTCTCCTTTTTTATATGAATTACAATTTTTTACATAAGACAAAACATCAGCTTCATCATTTGTTAAGTTTTTAAAAATCGGATTATTAATAAAACAAAATTCACAAACAGGTGTTTTTTCTTTTTCTATCATATTTTTTTTATAGAACGACAAAAATAAAAATTTTAATTTTGTAGGAAATGATATTTTCGGTTATTTTGCAAAAAATAAGATTTATATCATTTTTATAAAACTACCGTAAAATAAAAAACAATTACTGAAACTCGAAATATAAAATATGACTGAAAAAATAAAAACAAATTGGAAAGGAAACATGGCTTTTGAATGGGAGGTAAACGGCCATAAAGTAATGATAGATGCAACGCAAAATGTCGGTGGGGAAAACAAAGGCCCTCAACCGAAACCGTTTATGCTGGCAGCTCTCGGCGGATGCACCGGTATGGATGTCGTTTCAATATTAAAAAAAATGCGTGTAACTGAGTTGATTGAAGATTTTAACGTTGATGTCAGCGGAGAATTAACTGAAGAACATCCCAAACACTTTATAAGTATGCATGTGTCATACATTTTCACTCCGAAAGCCGGAGAAGAATTGCCGATGGAAAAATTGGAAAAAGCTGTAAATTTATCCGAAGAAAGATATTGCGGCGTTAGTGAAGTTTACCGAAAAGCAAATATAAAAATGACTTCAGAAATAATTATAAAGAAATAATTACATCACTTTTTTATTTAAAATAATCAAGAAGAGAAGCCTAATCTCTTCTTTTTTTTATAAAAATTCTGCATAGGGAATAAAAACATAGAGAAATAATTATTTTTGCACACATATAAAAATTTTAAAATGACAAATCCTGATAAGTTTAAAAAAATTATAGCCCATGCGAAAGAGTATGGTTTTGTTTTTCAATCAAGTGAAATATATGACGGACTAAGTGCCGTATATGATTACGGTCAAAACGGTTCGGAACTGAAAAATAACATCAAAAAATATTGGTTAGATTCAATGGTTATGTTGCATGAAAATATTGTCGGAATTGATTCTGCAATATTTATGCACCCTACAGTTTGGAAGGCTTCCGGTCATGTCGGGGCTTTTAACGACCCTTTAATTGATAATAAAGATTCCAAAAAAAGATATCGAGCGGATGTTTTAATAGAAGAACATATTGAAAAAATTAACGAAAAAATTGAAAAAGAAATTGAAAAAGCACAGATGCGTTTCGGCAATCAATTTGATGAAAAACAATTTCGTACAACAAATCAAAGAGTAATTGAAAGGCAATCAAAAATAGATGAGATTTTAAATCGTTTCAAAAAAGCAACCGAACTGTCTGATTTAAACGAAATAAAACAAATTATTATTGATAATGAAATTACTTGCCCTGTTTCCGGCAGTAAAAATTGGACTGATGTCAGACAATTTAATTTAATGTTTGACACAAAACTCGGTTCAGTCAGCGAAGATGCTGATTTAATTTATTTGAGACCGGAAACCGCACAAGGTATTTTCGTAAATTATTTGAATGTACAAAAAACCGGACGAATGAAATTGCCGTTCGGAATTGCTCAAATAGGAAAAGCATTTCGCAACGAAATTGTTGCTCGACAATTTATATTCAGAATGCGAGAATTTGAACAAATGGAAATGCAATTTTTTATTCGTCCCGGGGAAGAAGATAAATGGTTTGACTATTGGAAAAAAAACAGAATGAAATGGCATGAAGTTTTAGGTATGGGTGATGAAAACTACAGATTCCACGATCACCAAAACTTAGCACATTATGCCAAAGCCGCAACCGATATCGAGTTTAATTTTCCGTTCGGGTTTAAGGAATTAGAGGGAATTCATTCTCGTACTGATTTTGACTTATCACAGCATCAGGAACACTCCGGAAAAAAACTTCAATATTTTGATCCTGAAACAAATGAATCATATGTTCCGTTTGTTATCGAAACTTCAATCGGTGTTGACCGAATGTTTTTATCAATCTTATCACATGCGTATCAAGAAGAAATTATACCGAATAATGACGGGAATACAGAATCAAGAGTCGTACTTAAAATTCCTGAAGCATTAGCACCGATTAAAGCAGCTATTTTACCCCTTGTTAAAAAAGACGGATTACCTGAATTAGCTCGAACAATTATGAACGAACTGAAGTATGATTTTAACTGCAGCTATGAAGATAAAGACTCTATCGGTAAACGATACAGACGCCACGACGCAATCGGAACGCCTTATTGCATAACCGTTGACCATCAATCCCTTCAAGACAATACAGTTACATTGAGAGACCGCGACACGATGGTACAAAAAAGAGTTGAAATATCTAAATTAGCAGAGATTATCAATCAAAAAACAAACTTAAAAAGCCTGTTTAAACAAATAAATTAACTTTCGGTTTGAAAATCGGCAATATTGAAATACCTGAATTTCCGCTTTTGTTAGCACCGATGGAAGATATAACCGATCGTTCCTTCAGACAATTATGTAAAGAGTTCGGAGCCGACATTCTATACACCGAATTTGTTGCATCTGAAGCATTAATCAGGAATATTGAAAAGTCTTTTCAAAAACTTAATATTGAGGACACTGAAAGACCTGTAGGAATTCAAATATACGGTCATCGAATTGATGCCATGGTAGAAGCCGCTAAAATTGCAGAACAATACAAGCCGGATTTAATCGATATAAATTTTGGCTGCCCGGTTAAAAAAATTGCGATGAGAGGAGCCGGTGCAGGTATGTTGAGAGACGTTCCTACAATGATAAAAATGACAAAAGCCGTAGTAGATGCAGTAAAAATACCCGTTACGGTAAAAACAAGACTCGGTTGGGATTCTGAAAGTTTAATTATTGACCAAATTGCCCAAGAATTACAAGACACCGGAATAAGTGCATTAACCATACACGGAAGAACAAGAGCTCAGTTGTACAGAGGAACTTCGGATTGGTCTTTGATTAAAAAAATTAAAGAAAATCCTCAAATTAATATTCCGATAATCGGTAACGGAGATATAAATGATGGTAAATCTGCAAAAAATGCTTTTGAAAACTTTAATGTTGACGGAATCATGATAGGACGAGCAGCAATAGGAAAACCATGGATTTTTAAAGAAATAAAACACTTTTTAAAAACCGGTAAAATTATGCCCGAACCGTCAATTTCTGAAAAAGTTGAAACTGCTAAAAATCATTTTAAAAAATCATTGGCAATAAAAGACGGAAAAAAAGGGTTTTATGAAATGAGAAGGCATTTTGCATTATATTTTAAAAATTTACCTGATTTTAAATCTTTGAGATTAAAATTATTAACTTCGACTGACGAAAATGAAATAATTGATATTTTGAATACAATACGTGAACAGTACAAAGACCTCTAATCTCTGAAAAAATGCTGAACAATAAAACATTGCTGATTGTTTCCGGTATAGCCGTTGCTGCCGTTATTCTTGTTTTTTTATTTGTCGGCAAAGAAAGCAAAACACTTTCTCCGGTTATTAAAGCCATTCCGAACAAAGCGGCATTTATAATTGAAACTTCTGATTTTAACTACTTAACAAATAAAATATCAAAAAACGAAAATTTAAAATCTTTACTTTCTCAATCTAAATTCTCAAAACACTTTTATAATCAACTGATTTTTATTGACTCTGTTATAAGACATGAAAAAACATTCAGCGATTTTATCAACCAAAAAACCGTTATCTTATCAGCCCACTATTTAGGACAAAATAATTTAGATTACTTATTTGCTACCGGATTTTCCGGAAAAAAATCAGATATTGATAAAATTAATCAATCTATAAAAAAACTAAACGACAATTCTCCTGTTAATACCATTAATTTTGCCGGTGCCGAAATATTTAAAATATCATTAAAGGGTTCAAAATCTGATATTTATTATTCATTTTTTGAAGATTACTTTTTATTAAGTTATTCAGAAATCATCCTGCAAAAATCAATTAAAAATATTAACAGCGGTGCAAGCCTTTTTGATTCTCCTAATTTTAAATCTCTTTATCAAAAAACAGGCAAAAAAAATGACGCAACACTATATATTTGTTATGAAAACCTTTTTTCATATATAGAAATTAAAGGACAACAATTGTATCGAAGCAGATTTAATTTATTAAGAAATTTTGCTGATTGGACGGCACTGGATATCCAAATTAAAAAGAAAGATATCAAGTTTACAGGACACACAACATTAAAATCAGAAATGCAATATTTAAAACTTTTTGAAAATGTTACTCCCGAAAACGCCGAAATTTTAAAAATATTACCTGAAAAAACTTCATCCTTTGTTTCATTAAATATCGGAACAGGCTCACAATTCAAATACAAGTATGAAGACTACTGCGGACTTATCAGAACCTTAAACGATTATCAAGTTAAATTGGCTGAATTTAATAAAGAATACGACTTCACTGACGATAAAAACACGCTTTATGAATTAATCGGCGGAGAAGTTTCTCTCTTTACCGAAGACGTTTTTAAAAACGGAAAAGAACAAAATACTTTTTTTGCAGTCAGCTACAAAGAAAAATCAGATATCGAAAAGTTTTTCAACATAATAATTAAAACACATTCCGCAAAAAAAAACGAACCCGAAGATACATACAAAAGCAATTATATTTCTAATGATAACGAATATATAATTTATAAAAATCCCGAAATTAAATTACCGGAAATTTTTTTCGGTGAACTGTTTAAAAATATTGATGCAAATTATATTTGCCTGATTAAAAACTTTATTGTTTTCGGAGAAAATAAAACCGCTTTGTACGGATTAATAGACTCTTTTGAGAAGGACAAAACTCTGAAACGAAAATCTCAAAACTATTCTTTTCTTAAAAGTTTAGCCGATCAGTCTAATATTTTGTTTTTTATTGATCCGATTCATGCCGAAAGTATTTTAAAAAGCCTGTTTATAAACTTCTCCTTTGATAAAACCCAAGGAATTAACAGAATACAAGGACCTGCCGTACAATTTATTGCTGACAATTACCCGATTTATACAACAATTAAGATTTCATTTAATTCTGACCGTCAACAATCAGCAGAATCTGTTTGGGAGCTAAGGTTAGACACCGTAATATCCGAAAAACCCTATATTGTTTTAAACCATGAAACACTTGAAAAAGAAATTGTGATTCAAGATCTTGCAAACAAAATATATTTAATAGATAAAAACGGTAATATTCTTTGGAACAGACAATTAGACGGGATAATTATCTCAAATATCTATCAAATTGATTACTATGAAAACAGTAAACTCCAATTAATCTTTAATACAAAAAATAAAATTTATTGTATTGACAGAAAAGGAAATTGGTTAGAAGGCTACCCTATCGAATTAAAATCGCCGGCAACAAACGGATTATCAGTGTTTGATTATGACAATGATAAAAATTACAGAATATTTATTGCCGGAGAAAATAAAAAAATTTATCTCTATAACAAAGACGGAAAAATTGTTGACGGGTGGGTTTTTGAACACACGCAAAGTGAAGTAACAAATGAAATAAACCATTATAAAAATGCTGACAATGACTATATTACATTCAGAGACAAAACAAATATTTACATTTTAAATCGCAGAGGAGAAACCCGAATAGTTCCCGATATAAATATTCCGCTTTCCGACAATAACAAAATATATTTTCATGTAAATAATGAAAAAGCATTTTTTACAACAACAAGTCCTGCCGGAACCATTTATTTAATTTCAGAAACCGGAAAGACTGAAAATATTAACATTAAAAAAGTATCTGATAATCATCACTTTTTACAAACCGATGTAACTAATGATAATTTCCCTGATTTTATCTTTACCGATAAAAATTCGACAACTGTTTATGACGGTAAAACACGAAAACTATTTTTCTCATATGAATTTGATGATACAATTGAAAATGAATTATTTGAATATGTTTTTTCTGACAACGATATTCGTTTAGGTGCAACTTCTGCCGATAAAATTTATTTGATAACAAATAACGGAAAAATTTCTGAGGGTTTTCCGCTTAACGGAACCGGTCGTTTTAGTATTACAAAATTTACCGAATCGGAAGAATTCTCATTAATCGTAGGAAATAAAGATAATTATTTATACAAATACCAAATTAAATAAAAAGTATTAACTTTGCAAATTAACCTTATATATTTAATACCTTTATTTTTAGAAAATGAAATCAAAATCAAAAATTCGGGGAACAAGCACAATAATCATACTGACAATTCTTTTTTTAGCTTCTTCATGCAGAAAAAACTTTAATATCAATGAATTTGAGAATTTAAACAATGACTCATTAAGTTTTGAAGGCAGTTTAGCCGTACCTGTCATTAATACAGAACTTAAATTAGTGAATTTCGTGCCTGAAAACGACTCAAGTCTTTGGATTGAAATTGACGAAAACGACTTAATACATCTTCGAATGTATTACAAAGATTTAATCGTAATGAAAATGCAAGACATTTATCCGACTCCTGATGTTTTATATCCCGCAGCTCCCGGTATTATTGTTCCTGCTAAAACAAAAGAATTAAAAACAGACACCTCAAAAATGAAAGTATATAGCAATATTCTCACCGGAAAACTATATTTTCAAAATCCGTCATTTAAATTTAATATTCGAAATTACATTCCGGTTGTAACATTCTTTAACGCGGATACTTTAACATTTTACAATTATGAGAATACAGCCATATCACATACAGAACATACGGAATATCACATCCCTGCACCTTCCGGATACGGAACCTATGCCGACACGTCAATAATTATTGACACCGCCTCAATGCCCGTTTTAGACGATGTATTTGCACCTGTTCCGCGATTTTTTTCTTTTAGCATTTCTTCCGGAAGTCATAACCCGCAAGTCTTGCCCTATGGCGTTACCGGTGAAGAAGAAATGCACATCGATGTTGATGTTGACTTACCCATAGATGCTCGATTAGAAACAATCGTAATGAGCGACACCATAAATTTTATGTGGGATTCGGAAACATTTGAACAAATTAAATCCGCCACACTCAAAGTTCGCTTTAAAAACGGTTTTCCTATTGACGGATTTTCACAAATATACATTACTGATACAACCGCAACCGGCGATATCGGCAACATTATTGACTCCTTATTTACAGACACCTCACTTCCGGATGTTACAAATGAAGGTTGGCACTTAAATCCGGCAGAAACAGATGCTCAAGGCATTGTTACAATCAGTGATGTAAGCGAAATTATTGTAAGTTTAAGCCAAGAACGGCTAAATTTCTTAAAAAATTCTCACGCATCAAGACTTCTAATTGTCGGGAAATTAAACTCATATCTTTCAAATACCGGATTATTTGTTAAATTGTTAGGAAAATACACAATGGGAGTTCAAATTGCCGTAAAAGTGGATTACGATACGAATTAATAAGAGAAATTAAAGCATTCTTGTAATATTTTAAAAATGAAAATAATGAAAAAAAGATATATTCGCCTATTATTATTCGGTTTTATTCTGTTTAATTTAAAAATTGTTTCAGCACAAGACAACACAATTTACTGGATGAATCATTTGCCGCAAAGTATTAATACAAATCCCGCAAAACAATCCGATTGTAAATTTTTTCTTGATTTACCGATTATCCCGAATTTTTCTGTGGATTTAGCCCATTCCGGTTTTACTATTAATGATGCATTTAAGGCACATCCTACAATTCCAAATTATTACATGTTAAATTTTGACGGAATTGAAGCAGCTCTGAATGAAAAAAACAGTATTAGTTCTGAAACGAATATTTCAATTATTAATTTAGGAATCGGGCTATCAAACGACAAAGCAATTTCATTCGGAATAAATTATAAAGTTTCCGAGAGTTTTTTATACCCAAAAGCATTAATTGAGCTGAGAAAAGGCAATTATCGAGAAAACGGAACACCGCTTTCTTTTAATTTCGGACAAGATTTATTAGCATACCGTGAAATTTATATCGGTTTTTCAAAAAAACTTAACGGTAATCTAAACTTAGGCGGTCGCCTAAAATATCTTTCCGGCTATGCTAACATTAAAACAAAATCAATGAAAATTGATTGGTACACATCTACCTTAGACGATGGTATGTATGATTGGACCTTCAACTCAGATTTTGATATCAGAACAAGCACTCCGTTTGAATGGGAATTTGCCTATGATTCACTCGGTCATATCTCCGGATTTGAATATGATGACACTTACTTTGATAACATTTTGTCAAATACTATGTCGCTTATTTTTCCCCGAAATGCCGGTCTTGCTGTTGATATGGGAGTTGAATATAATCTTAACGAACGTATCACCCTCTCAGCTTCAGTAACTGATTTTGGTTTTATCAAATGGAAAACAAACCCTAACAAACTAACCCAACAAGCAAGCTACACATTTTCAGGCTTAGACGTAGGAAAATACATTACATCCATAGAAAGTCTTCAAAACGATTTTATGACTGAAATGATTGACGATTTAACAGATACATTATTAACTGTTTTCGACCCTGCAATTGAAAAAACTGCATACTCATCAGGTTTAAATACAAAATTTTTTGCCGGCGGAAATGTTCTGCTTACTGATTGGTTAAACTTCGGATTATTATATCGGGGTGCTATTTTAAATAAAACCTTATTTTCGGCATATACCGTATCTGCCAATATGAATTTCATGAAAGGCTGGGCTTATTCACTTACTTATTCTATAAAAGACGGTTTAGCCAATAATGTAGGTATGGGCATAGCATATAAAGTCGGTCCGTTTCAAATGTATTTAATAACCGACAATTTATCTGCTCCCTTTTGGGCAATTAACGAAACCGAATTTTCAGATACATGGCTTAGAAATACAAAACGCATTAATCTTAGTTTTGGTGTAAATTTTATTCTGTGCGGACATAAAGATGACATTGGTTTACTTGAATAAATATTGAAAAAAAATGGCTTTAAAATTACCACATTTTATCAAAATACCCGAGCATAATCGATTTGATTATAAACCGATATATTACGATAAACGCAAAGAAGAACTTGAAACAAAAATTAACAGATTCAAAGAAATTAAAGAGCTATCTGATAAACACGAATTTAAACCCGAAATCAAAGGAAAGTTCAGAACACATACTAAGTTAATAACAAAAAAACAAAAACAAGCTGCGAATTTACGATTGGCGGTAATTATAATTTTTACTGCAATTATTATGTACCTTATTATCCAAAAGGCGGATATTATAAATAAAATGTTGAATGTATTAATATCCGGCTGATTTAAACTTTTTTTAATCCTTAAATTGTAAAAAAATGAAAAAAAATGTATTCCGATTTGCAATACTCTTTATGAGTATGGTAACAATTTTTACGGCATCATGCAATAAAGGTGATGCTGATGCTCAATCTGCAGAAGATGCGGCAAGAGGCAGCTACATTATGGCTGATGCTTTTGCTATGGCAAATTCCGGCTCAACAGGTAAATCGTTAAAAGATTTTACCGACACGCATTGTTTTGAAGTTGTCGCTTTTGAAACCGGTGAAGGCTTTTTTATGAATTTTAATAATTGTGTTGACGAATATGGGGTAACTTATAACGGAACAATAAAGGTATCGGCATCAGTACAAGCATGGACAGACGGCAGTGCCGGACAAATTACTATTGAATTTATTGATTATACAAACGGCAATGAAGCGATTTCAGGAAAAATTACCGCACAGGTAACTACCGGTTTGCTCGGTATTAGTTTTTCTATCGGAGCTGAAAATTTAAAAATTACCTATGCTGACGGTAAACAAACCTATCTTGAAGAAGCAGATTTAACATTCAGCATAAGTTTAACAACCATTTTGGAAGGATTTGTTATTTCGGGTCATTCAAGAGGGGTTAACAGAAACGGCGTTTCTTACAGTTCGATTTCAGAAGACATTAAATACCAATTATGTCCATGGCCCAAAGTAGGAACAATTAACATTGAAATTGACGGTGAAAAAGACATTGTAGTTAATTTTGACCAAGACGGAAAAGGCGCTTGCGACAGAATTATTTTAGTTTCGCAAAAAAGACATGATGATGTTACGGTTACCATAGATTAAACATTTACAGAAAAAAAAGAAAAAAGGGCTGTCCGATAAGGGCAGCTTTTTTATTTACAAAAAATTAACAATAAAAAATATATTGTTAATTTTGAATAACTTAATTTTGAAACTTTATCTTAATTTTATTAAATGCAAACCGTATTTATTATTGTAATCAGTCTTCTGATAATTTTGGCAATTATTGATTTAATAGTAGGTGTCAGCAATGATGCCGTTAACTTCTTAGTATCTGCAATCGGTTCAAAAGCAGCTCCGTTAAGAGTTATACTTATTGTTTCCGGACTCGGTGTTCTTATAGGTGCTACTTTTTCTAACGGAATGATGGAAATTGCCCGATCCGGGATTTTCAGACCCGAGCTATTTACTTTTAGTGATGTTATGATAATCTTCTTAGCCGTAATGCTTACAGATATCATTTTACTCGATATTTTTAACACATTAGGGTTTCCGACCTCAACAACAGTATCAATTATTTTTGAATTAATGGGAGCTTCCGTTGCTATTGCTTTGATGCTGATTTATAAGAACGAACAATCTTACGCTCAAATTTCTGAATACATTAATACGGCATCCGCACTTAAAATTATCGGAGGCATATTATTTTCGGTTATCGTTGCCTTTACAATAGGTGCAATTGTTCAATATTTATCTCGATTATTATTCAGTTTTAATTTAAACAAATCATATAAAACCTTCGGTGCAGTTTGGGGCGGATTAGCAATAACGGCAATTACTTATTTTATTTTAATAAAAGGATTGAAAGGCAGCAGCTTTGCCGGAAAAGGAACCGACATTTATGAATACGTTTCTAAACACACAAGTTTAATTTTGTTTTATAGTTTTATTGCTTGGTCAATTATTTTTGCAATATTACAGTTTTTTACACGCATAAATATTTTAAAAATTATCGTAATGGTAGGAACCTTTGCTTTAGCAATGGCTTTTGCAGGAAACGATTTGGTAAATTTTATCGGTGTTCCGTTAGCCGGATTATCCTCGTATCAAAATTGGGCAGAAAGCGGCTTCCCTTCTGATAATTTATTTATGTCGATTTTAAGTGAACCTGTTTCAACCCCTACACTCTATTTAGCTATCGCAGGTATTGTTATGGTTTTAACATTGTGGTTATCAAAAAAAGCTAAATCCGTTACAAAAACTTCTTTAGATTTAAGCAGGCAAGATGAAGGACAAGAACGATTCGGATCATCTGTACTTTCAAGAGGTATTGTCATATCTTCGATAAATTTTTCAAAACTAATCAATCACATTACCCCAAAATTTTATAAGAAATTTTCTCAAAAACAATTTTCTAAGCAAAAAATTGTTGTTTCAAATGAAACGCAATCATTTGACCTTATCCGTGCATCTGTAAACTTAATGGTTTCAGGTGTTTTAATTTCAATCGGAACATCATTCAAATTGCCCTTATCAACAACCTACGTCACCTTTATGGTTGCCATGGGTACATCTTTGGCTGACCAAGCATGGGGGCGTGAAAGTGCTGTTTATAGAATTTCAGGTGTTTTGGCTGTTATCGGCGGCTGGTTTATTACGGCAATTGTTGCTTTTACGGTTTCATTTATCTTTGCTTTAGCTTTATTTTTCGGTAGTATATATGCATTGGCCGGTTTAATTTTGCTCGCCGTATATTCCTTTTATCGTTCTCAAACTGCACATAATCGTAAAAATAAAGCCGCACAGAAAAGAGAATTAGAATTCATATCGCATACTCGCTCAGTACAAAAAGAATGCACCTTTAATATTATTGAAATTTTATCTGCCGTATCTGATATTTACCAACGTACTATCTATGCATTCAGAGCTGAAAAAACTAAAAAACTTAAATCCGTTTACTTGTTCCAAAAAGAAATAAGTGCAAAATCGAAGTCTTTAAAAGATAATATTTATGCAACCATTGACGGGTTAAAAGATAATTTTATTGATATCGCCCCGTATTATGTTCAAGTTTTAGATAGTTTAAGAGAAATAACGCATGCCCTGCATTTTGTTGTAAAACCGACATTAGATCATTTAAAAAACGGACATAAAATATTTTCAGAGGCTCAATTTTTAGATTTAGATAAAGTTTCGGAAAAATTAATTGCACTTACAAATACAATTATCGATACTGTAAAGAAAGAAACATATAATGAAGAATATGAGTTTATTTTATCAAAGCAAAAAGATCTTTTAAATTATATAGCGATTACCGAGAAAAACCATATAAAAAGAATTAAAAACAAAGAAGTAGGAACTAAAAACAGCATATTGTTCTTAAACCTGCTTTCAGAAACAAAAAATATAACTTTATATTCGGTTAACCTCTATAAATCACAAAGAGATTTTTTGAATCCGCCCAAAGTTGCTCTTACTGAAAAAAATTAATCAATTTTTAAATTTTTTTTAAGAATATAGTTTCTGAACATTTGCATTATTATTTAAAACAGTTGAGTTAATACATTTAATGTTTTTAATTGTCCCGGTTTTCCCAAATGATAATTGAAATATTCTATTATACATTTCAACAGTTGTTTGCGTACAGAATTATTTATCTTGAGAAGATGCGATTCTTGAATTGTTAAATCGAACATTTGAGATACCGAAAAACTCAATTCTGAATTTACAAACAGATTGTGATTTGGAATTCCGCTGATAAATTTGCCGTTTTTAATATCAAACGTTTGCTTAATTTCAGAATAATTATTCTCAGGCATAATTCCCATTATTTTGCAAAAGTTAAATAAAAATAACAAGTGAAAGTTTTGATAATTGTTTTGAAGTTTATCTAAACAGATTATTGAATTAACTATAAAATCAAACAATGCCGGTTCCGGTTCGTCTTCTTTTAATGTTTTCATTAAAAATTCCGACAAAAACAGAGAAATCGAATTTTTTGTTATATCAAACGGAATAGTCAGCAAAGGGTAAGCATTACTTATTTCTTTTATTTTTTGCAATTCAACTCTTTCATTATTATATACTTGCATATCTAAAATAAAAAACGGCTGTAACATAACAAAAGACGGCACGCTTTTTTTCGACTTTGATACATAAATTAAATATGATTTTAAGCCGAAATTTTCAGTGTAAATCTTTGCTATCAGTTTTGTATCCGAATACTTGAATCGATGAAGAACAATTCCTTTCGTTGAAGAAATCATAGATTTATTATTTTTGTAAAAATACAAATATTGCCAAATTATATATCTCTAATAAAAAAATAATGACCGCTTTTTTTGTGAATTTAAGATGTTCGTTGTATCTTAGTATTAACGATTCATTTGTTAGAAATTCGAATCAATATTTTATAAAATTTTACATTAAAAAAATTATTATGAAACACCCATGAAAGACAATTTTTCCCACAAAGGAACATAACTAACGGAATACCTCAATTACATTTAACAGAAAGTGATATGTTCCTATGTGCAGGAAAAAACACGCATTATAAATAAGTATAAGCATTCAATTTGCAAATTATTAATTAATTAAAATTTTTAGACACATGAAAATGAAAATTATATTATTTGGAGCTTTTTTATTGATATTCGGGCAAGTTCAATCCCAAAATATTCCTGAAAAAAAAGTAAGCACTGAAATAAGTTCTGCTACCATTTATTTATCAGGAGCAGAAATTATTCGTAATAAAAGCATTACACTGGCAAAAGGAAAAACACAAATTATTTTTGAGGGATTATCTCCAAAAATTAATCCGAAAAGCATTCGAATTACGACTGATAAAACTATCGATTTATTAGGTATTTCCAACAAAATTAATTATTTAGCCAAGGAAGAACACGGTCCTGAAATAAAACGTTTAAACGACTCATTAGAAATTGTAAAAAATGAACTCCAAACTATAGCCGATAAAACAGATGCTTTTTCAACAGAAAAGCAATTATTGTTAAAAAACATATCTCTCGGCGGAACAAACAACGGTGTAAATATTACCGAACTAAAGCAAGCATCCGATTTTTACAGACTAAAAATTACCGAAATTAATTCCAAAATATCTCAATTAAATCAACAAAAGGAAAAATTAAATTTAGGCTATCAGCGTATCGTATCCCAATTAAATGAAATGAATTCAAATGCAGGATATACTCGCTCGGAAATAAGTATTTTAGTATCATGCGATGCTCCGGTTACCGGTAATTTTGAATTGAAATATTTAGTTGACGGAGCCGGTTGGTCGCCTGCATATGATATTAAAGCATTTGATATAAACGAACCTGTAACCCTTGAATACCGAGCGAAAGTTTATAATAATACAGATATTAATTGGAAAGATTTAAAAATTAAATTATCAACTGCCGATCCGAATTTAAGTGTAACAAAACCAATTCTTAATCCATGGTATTTGCGTTATCAAACTTATAACTACAATTCAAATATGTTTAAAGGTAAAGAAGGTTATATCCAAAACCAAATTTCTGATGAACGAAACTTATCGGTTCAACAAGAAGCTTTTTCAGAATTAAATGAAGTCATTGTAACTTCAGGAGATTTTTCAGAAACTACTGTTCCCGAACTGAGTGCTGAATTTGAAATTACAAAATCTTATTCTATACCTTCTGATGACAAACCCTATTTAGTGGATATAAGCGAGCATCAACTGCCTGCAAACTATCAGCATTTTGCTGTTACAAAATTAGACCGAGATGTATTTTTAATTGCACAAATTACCGGTTGGCAAGATTTAAACCTAATTGAAGGTCCTGCAAATGTTTATTATTCCGGAACATACTTGGGGCAGTCGTTTATAAACACCAGAAATGTAAAAGACACGCTCGACTTATCACTCGGAAGAGACAGCAAAGTAATCGTAACCAGAACTAAGCTCAAAGAATTCAGCAGCTCACAATTTGTAGGAACAAAAAAGAAAGAAACTATGACCTATCAATTAACGGCTAAAAATAACCGAAAAAGCGATGTTACAATTGAAATCTTAGACCAACTTCCGATTTCACAAACTGACGAAATAGAAGTTAAAGCAATTGAACTATCCGGTGCAGAACAAAATCTGTCAACAGGCGAATTAAAATGGAAATACACCCTGAAACCCGGCGAATCAAAAACCATTAAACTTTCATATTATATTAAATATCCGGAAAACAAACAACTTGAAATTGAACAAAGAAAATCAAAACAAGTAAGATATTTCTGATAACTTTTTAAACTGCCTGAAAAATTATTTTACCAGGCAGTTTTTTAAATTTATAAAAATGGATAAAATTATTATATATGCATTCTTTTTTTTTACGGTAGGTATTCTGTCGTGTGAATCACAAAACCAAGAAAATATAAATAATATTGATACCGTTCTTACTGAAAAAAAAGATTTGCTTTATCAAATTGAACCGCAAGAAACTGCAAAATATAAAACTATAGGAGAAATTCCGGCACCCGAAGGCTTTGAGAAAACCTCTGTAAGTCCTGATTCATATGGATATTTTATCAGAAATTTAGCCTTAAAAACAGATAACAATTTTGTTTTTTTGTATAACGGAAATTTAAAATATAACCAAACAGTACAATTTGCCGTTTTAACAACAGATGTAGGAAATAAAGACCTTCAACAATGTGCCGATGCCGTAATGCGTATCAGAGCTGAGTATTTATTTCAATCAAAAAAATATAACGAAATTCATTTCAACTTTTTATCAGATAACAAACCGAGATATTTTAAAGATTATCAAGCCGGAAATTATTCATACCCTGTTTTTCGAAAATATATGAATTATATCTTTTCATATGCAAACACCGCTTCACTCAAAAACGAATTATTAAAAGTTGAAGACCTGAACGATATTCAAATCGGTGATGTGTTTATACAATCGGGAAACCCTTACGGACATGCCGTAACTGTAGCCGACATTGCGATAAATAATAAAAATGAAAAAGTTTTTCTATTGGCACAAAGCTACATGCCCGCACAAGATATACATATTTTGAAAAATCCGGAAGACAAACAAATATCCCCTTGGTACTATTTAAAAAAAGCAGGTGCATTAAATACACCTGAGTGGACGTTTTACTATACAGACTTAAGGCGTTTTAAATAATCTGATACGTTTTTCTTTAAGTAACACAAACAAAAGAAAAGAAAAAAACAAAACTGTGTTAATTAAATGCTTTAATGCAAAGGAATCAAATAAATAACTTACAATTAAAATAATTATAAAAACAA
The DNA here is from genome assembly GCA_020720665.1 of Acetofilamentum sp. Lineage (GTDB taxonomy): Bacteria > Bacteroidota > Bacteroidia > Bacteroidales > JAADGE01 > JAADGE01. The sequence goes on from DYOF01000003.1 coordinate 25,742, forward strand.
AAACGTAAATAAAAATATCTTTTAGCGGATAGTTAATTTTATAATATTTTCTTCCTAAGAAATAAGATAAAACCATCATTGCAAAATAACAGCTGAAAGTTGCCCACGCCGAAGCTAAGTAACCGAGAACGGGGATTAAAAAAATATTTAACAAAACCGTTATTAATGCCCCTAAACCTGCAATATAAGCACCGTATTTTGTTTTGTCGGTTAACTTATACCAAAATGATAAATTGTAAATAATTCCTAAAAAAAGGTTAGCTGCAAGCAAAATAGGAACAACATATAAACCCTCCCAATATTTCGAATCAATAAAGAATTTGATAAAATCAATGTATAAAACAACACTTAAAAAGATTAACAGCCCAAAAACAATAAAGTATTTCATAACATTGGCATAAACCTGTTTTGCACCTAATTCTTTTTCTTGTGAGAAGAAAAATGGTTCCGCAGCATATCTGAAAGCCTGTGTAAACAAAGTCATTAGAATCGACAGTTTATAAACCGCTCCGTATATTCCTAATTGTGTCATTACATATTCTCCTGAATTTGAAACACCTTGCGGAACAACAATAAAATACTTCAATAAAATTCTGTCAAGTGTTTCGTTTATGTTTCCGGCTAAACCGGCAATTAACAAGGGTAAGGAGAACAAAAGTATTTGTTTTAGTAATTTTTTTGAAAAATTCAATTTTATTCTTAATAAATCCGGAATAAATAAAATTAAAGTAAACATGCTTGCAGCCAAATTTGCTATAAATATATACCCTACTCCGATTTCATGTTTATATAAATGTTTCAAAGACGGAATTGTTAATTCTCCGATAAAACTGTCTTTATTTTCCTTACAAATTACAACAAAAAATAGTTGAATACCTATATTCAAAAAAATACCGATTAACTTAAAAACTGCAAATTTCAAAGCTTTATTTTCATGGCGTAATTTTGCAAACGGTAGGGAAATGAATGCATCAATTGCAATAATTCCGGCAAAAATTATTATATACTCTCTGTGTTCAGGGTATCGTATAATATTTGCAACAGGTTGTGCAAAAACGTACATTAAAATAAAGAAAACCGTTGATGTTATAAATAAAGGGATAACCGATGTTGAAAAAACCAATTTCGGATTACCTGTTTTATTGGCAAATCGAAAAAAACCCGTTTCCATGCCGTAGGTTAAAAACACAATTAAAAATCCTACATACGCATATAATTCGGTAACAACACCATATTCTTTTGGTAAAAAGGCTCTTGTAATAAACGGTACAAGAATATAGTTTAAAAACCTTCCGACAATACTGCTTAGTCCGTAAACGGCTGTTTGGTTTATTAATTTTTTTATCGGGCTGACCATTTAAAAAAAATTGATTATTGTATGAGAAAGCATATATATACTAAAAAACTCCGCAAGTTTTTGCGGAGTTTTTTAGTTAAAACTTAATTGAACCCTTTTAACTTTGTTAAATCTTTTCTCGGATTAATAGTCATTACAGGTATCTTTTTTTCATTTGCAATGAGTTTTTGCTCGGATGCTCCTAAAACATAATCATGGAAACTGATATTTTTAGTTGTTGTTATCATTATTAAATCGGCTTTTAGTTCATCTGCAAATTTAATAGCTTCATCTGAGATATTTTTGCCGTCTAATTGTATTATATCATATTCAACACCTTTTTCAGTTAAGAATTTTTTTGCTATCATCATATTCGCAGCAATTTTCTTTTTAAACAAAAGATCCGTTGAATCAATATAACACAAGTAAAATTTTGATTTGAAATACTTATAAATAAAATCAGCCCAGATTAGTTTTTCTTTATCTGCGAAATTAAAATCAACCGGGAAAACAATTTTTTCAATCGTCTTATTTTTCGGAGCGTCTTGAACCACAAAAAACGGTGCCTCCGAGCCGACAATTACTTTTAAAGCCCAACTACCGGTAAATTTTTGCATTCCCTTAATTCCGTGCGTTCCCATAATTGCAAAAAACGCATTTTCTTCATCTATAATTCTGTTAATATCTGTAAAAATACTGCCTTCTTTGACCGATATTTTAGGTTTAATACCGTATGTTTTTTCCAATCGGGCAACAACTTCTTCTAATTTTGAAACAGCACCCTCAATATCAGAAACTTTTTTTACTATGTGCAAAAGAACAATGTCTAAGTTTACAATTCTAGCAATTTTTTCTGCGTGTTGAAAGGCATATTCTGCCAATTCTGAAAAATCCCACGGTATAACTATTGGTCTGTTTTTCTCCATAATTTCAAAAAATTAATATTTTATTGTCAAATTTATAAATAATTTATCTGAATATCAAGAAAATTTCAATATTATTCCTAAAATTCGCAAGTCAAGATACAAATGTCTTAATAAACAACATGTTGTAATAATTAGGAATTCATTTTATTAAAACAATTACTTTCATTGAGGGCTTCGCCGTTCACACTCTGATTTTCACGAAATTAAAAGCAGACTTGCGGATTTAAGAATATTGATTAAATAAAAAACTATATTTTTTTCGATAATAATAAAATTGTATTTTTTTTTATCTTTACAAATCCATAATGCTGAAACTTAACAAAAAAATATGGAAGAAATAAAGACTTTAAAAAATGAAATTCAAGTTTTAAAAGAACGTATTGAGGCTCTTGACCGTTTAAATAAAGAGTTGGCTGTACAAAATGAAGATTTACGAGAAGAAAATGATCGTCATGTCGAAATGTTAGCCTTTCTACCTGCTGATGCAAAAAAACAAATGGACAAAAAAGCCAAATCTTCGTCCTCTCTCAGATATAAAATGGTAACTGTTTTGTATTCTGATGTTAAGGGCTTTACTGAATTATCAAAAGAACAAGATGCGGAAGCATTAATTGATGATTTAGATAATTTTTTCTTTGCGTTTGATGAAGTTGTAGAAAAAAACAACTTACAAAAAGTTAAATCATTAGGAGACACTTACATGTGTGCCGGCGGAATCCCTAAGAAAAACAGAACAAATCCGGTTGAAGTTATTATTGCAGCACTTGAAATGCAAAGTTTCTTAAAACAACTGCAAAAAGAATCTAAAAAGAATGACCGAGACATTTGGAGTTTAACCTTTGGTATTCACACAGGACCTGTTACCGCAGCAGTTTCAGGTAAACGAAAAATATCTTACGACATAAAAGGCGACACGGCAAATATTGCAAGCCGAATTGAATCTGCTTGTAATCCGACTGAAATTAGCATTTCCGGAATGACTTACGAATTTATTAAAGATTTTTTTGCTTGTGAATTCCGTTCAAAAATGCCCGTTAAATACAAAGGAGATGTTCCTGTATATGTAGTAAAAGGATACCAACCGTATCTTTCTGTTGACGGTTTAGGCAAAGTGCCGAATAAAAATTTCAGAACAAAATTTCAAATCATTAAATTTGAAGACCTGAACGATTATGTTTTAGATCGCTTGGAACGAGAATTACCAAAACATTTATATTATCATAATTACAAACATACCATTGATGTTACTATTGGGGTTGAAATTATAGGATATGGCGAAGGTGTGGGTGAAGAAGACATGTTGTTGCTTAAAACAGCGGCATTGTTTCATGATTTCGGTCAAGTAGAAGGTGCAATAGACCATGAAGAAAAAGGCTGTAAAATTGCAGAAGAGCTATTACCGAATTATGGTTACGACAGCGAGCAAATTGAAATTATTAAAGGAATAATAATGGCAACAAAATTACCGCCGCAACCAAAAACCCTCTTAGAACAAATTATTGCAGATGCCGATTTAGATTATTTAGGCAGAAGAGATATGATTCCGGTATCCGATGCACTATATCAAGAATTAAAAGTTCAAGGAATTATAGGCTCATTTAACGATTGGAATAAATTACAACTCAAATTTCTATCCATGCATCAATATTTTACCGAAACAGCGCGAAATATGAGAAAGGTAAACAAAGAAGAACAAATTGAACGAATCAAAGCCTTAATTACCGAATAATATAAAGGATGGTTTTGTGTAACAACAAAACCATTCTTGTTTTATAACATTATTTGTAAAGAATTATTATTTATAATTTTGAAGCCTGAATTTTAAATAAATCTATATGGAAAATATAAACTGGTCAGAGCTTCCTTTCGGATATGTTAAAACCGATTATAATGTCAGATGTTATTATAAAGACGGAAAATGGGGACAAATAAAAGTTTCTTCTTCCGAATACATTCCTTTACATATAGCCGCAACTTCTCTTCACTATGGGCAACAATCATTTGAAGGCTTAAAAGCATTTATGGGAGAAGACGGCAAAATAAGACTATTCCGTTGGGAAGAAAATGCCAAAAGAATGCAAGACTCAGCAAGAGGAATACTGATGGCTCCGCCTCCTACAGAACTGTTCAGAAAATTAATTTACAAAGTAATTCTTAAAAACAAAAAATTTGTTCCTCCATACGGCACAGGTGCGTCATTGTATATTCGCCCATTACTGATAGGAACAAGCCCTAAAGTAGGTGTTAAACCGGCGGAAGAATTTTTATTAATAATGTTTGTCTCTCCCGTCGGACCATATTTTAAAACCGGGTTCAGCCCGGTTTCTATGTTGGTTACTCGAAAATATGACAGAGCCGCCCCTCTCGGTACAGGGAAATACAAAGTCGGCGGAAATTACGCAGCCAGCCTGACATCCATGAAAAAAGCACACGATGAAGGATATGCAAGTGTTTTATATTTAGATGCAAAAGAAAAAAAATATATCGATGAGTGCGGTCCGGCTAATTTTTTCGGAATTAAAAACAATACTTATATAACACCCAAATCCGAATCAATTTTACCTTCAATTACAAATCAAAGTTTAATGTCAATTGCAGAGCATTTAGGGTTAAAAACAGAACGCAGAGCAATTGAACTTACTGAATTATCTTCGTTTGAAGAAACCGGTGCGTGCGGTACCGCAGCAGTTATAAGCCCGATTAGTAAAATTACTGACGATGATTACGGTATAAATTACGAATTTAAAAATGCTCCGGGTAAAATTACAACTCAATTATATGAAAAATTATTAGCTGTTCAAACCGGAAAAGATGAAGACATTTTCGGCTGGGTTTCAATTGTTGAATAATCAGCTTTTTTACTTAAATTTTTACAAAAAGGATTCTTCGGGTCTTTCTCAATGAATCCTTTTCTGTTATAGTTCTTTTTATCAATTAACAAATTAAGTACCCTTATTTTTAATTATCTAAAATAAAACTTAATTTTGTGGCATTAATCAAATAAATAAACCCCAAAAATGAATTTAAAGAAAGCTATTCCGTATATTACCGCCGTAATTCTATTCTTAGTTATTTCATTTTCATATTTTCCTGATGTTCTCCAAGGAAAAAAATTAAACCAACACGATAAAAAAACATGGAAAGGCAGTGCAAAAGAAATATTTGATTACAGAGAACGCACCGGAGAAAATTCATTGTGGACAAATTCAATGTTCGGCGGTATGCCGGCCTATTTAATTACTACAAAAAGCAATAAAAACATTACTTCGTATATTTACAAGGTGCTTGATTTAAACGGAGAATACAGACCCGCTACATACATTTTTCTGATGATCTTAGGTTTTTATTTTGCGTTACTTTTGTTTGGTGTAAACCCGTGGCTAAGTATTGTAGGTGCCGTTGCATATGGTTTTTCTACATATTTTTTCATTATTATTGAGGCCGGACATCTTACAAAAGTCATCGCACTTTCATTTATGCCGCCCGTTATTGCCGGAATTTATCATTCATTTAATAAGAACAGAATTCTCGGAATATTAATAACTTCTGTTTTTTTAAGCCTTCAAATTCTGGCAAACCATCTTCAAATCACTTATTACTCTTTAATTATTATTTTAATATTTATTATTTTTCAATTTGTTAAATCTTTAAAAGACAAACAACTGAAATCCTTTTTTATTACCGCTTCTTTACTGCTGTTAAGTGCTGTTATTGCCGTTTCGGTTAATATTACCAGAATAATGGCAACCTATGAATACACAGAAGACTCTATCAGAGGAAAATCGGAACTTACATTTGACAAAACTAATCAAACCTCCGGATTAGACAAAGATTATGCTTTGTCATGGAGTTACGGCAAAACCGAAACGCTTAATTTGCTGATACCTAATTTAATGGGCGGAGTTTCCGGAGGTGAAGCATTCACTGAAATGAAACAAGAATCGAATACTTACTCACTGTTTAAACAAGCAGGGTATCCCGACTCTGATATACAGAGTGGTGTTTCAGCTTATTGGGGTCCGCAATCTTTCACTTCCGGACCGGTATATATCGGAGCGATACTGATATTTTTATTTGTTTTAGGATTATTTCTCGTAAAAGGGCAATTAAAATGGTGGTTACTTACTGTTACTGTTCTTTCTGTTTTTTTAGCATGGGGTAAAAATTTCATGTTCCTGAGCAATTTGTTTTTAGACTATTTTCCTTTTTACAATAAATTCAGAACCGTATCAATGATTCTTATAATTGCTGAATTTGCTATACCCTTACTTGCATTTTTAGCACTAAAAAACATTATTGATAAATCCGTTACAAAACAAGAAATATTAAAAGCACTCAAATGGTCATTCGGTATTATCGGCGGAATTATTGCCGTGTTACTCATTAATCCCGGAATACTTTCATTTCTCTCAGAACAAGAAACAGCATCAAACATACAAAAAGAATTATCAGATGCTTTAATAACTGACAGAAAAGCGATGTTCAGAGCTGATGCATTTAGGTCTCTCGGATTTATAGTTGTCGCTGTTATTATTTTATGGCTATTTATTCAACAAAAAATTAAACGGTCATATTTTTTTATAGCATTAGGACTATTAGTATTGGTTGATTTATGGGCAGTTAATAAACGCTATTTAAACGGAGATGATTTTGTTAGTGCTCGAATTGAAAAAGAACCGTTTACGGCATCAAATGCAGACAAATTTATTTTAAAAGATAAAGACCCGAATTTCAGGGTTTTAAATCTGACTGTAAATACTTTCAACGATGCAAGCACCTCGTATTTTCATAAATCAATAGGCGGATATCACGGCGCAAAAATGAGACGTTATCAAGAACTCATAACATACGGTATATCACAAGAAATGACTCGTTTAATTGATGCATTAAACAACAGCTCTTCAGAACAAGAAGTTCACGCAAGTTTAATGGGCTTATCAATTTTAAATATGCTTAATACAAAATACATTATTTTAAATCCCCAAATGATTCCGATGATGAATAAATTCAGGCTCGGTAATTCATGGTTTGTAAATGAAATAAAAATTGTTGAAAATGCCGATGAAGAAATAAAATCGGTTACACGTTTTAACCCCGAACGAACTGCTGTAATTGACAAACGATATAACAATCAGTTTTTTAAATTTGTAAAAGACACTTCGGCGGTAATTCAATTAACAAAATACGAACCCAACTATTTAAGTTATATTTCTAAAGCTTCAAGTGACCAATTAGCTGTTTTCTCTGAAATTTTTTACGATAAAGATTGGTCGGCATATATTGACGGAAAACAAGTACCGCATATGCGAGCAAATTATGTGTTGAGGGCAATGAAAATACCGGCAGGCGAACATACAATTGAATTTAAAAATGAATCAAACGTATGGGCAAAAGGTGAAAAAATATCTTTTATAGGTTCAATACTTTTTATGTTAATGATTGTCGGCGGAATTTTTTATTTGATTAAACATCCGAAAAAAGTCGAACAGGAATAAATGAAGCTTTCAGTTATAATTTGCACATATAACCGGGCTGATTACATTGAAAAAGCCGTTTTAAGTATCTTTAAACAAGAAAAAGTTGCAGATGATTATGAATTAATTGTTGTTAATAACAATTCAACAGATAATACCGAAGAAATAATTAACAATTTTAAGCAAAAGCACCCGACTTTTCCGTTAAAATATTTTATCGAATATAATCAAGGGCTTTCTTTTGCCAGAAACAGAGGAATAAAAGAAGCAACCGGTGAAATAGTCAGTTTTATTGATGATGATGCGATAGCCTGTGAAAATTTTGTATTTCAAATCCTTACATTTTTTAATTCTGATACAAATGCAATTGCATTCGGGGGAAAAATAATTCCTAAATACGAAACAGAACGACCAAAATTTATGTCGAAATTTATTGAACCGATTTTATCTGTTTTAAATATGGGACAAAACATAAAAAAATTTAAAGGGAAAAAATTTCCTGTTGGGGCAAATATGGGGTTTCGAAAAGAAGTATTTGAAACCATCGGCTATTTTAATACAAAATTGGGACGTACCGGCAAAAAACTTCTTGGAGGTGAAGAGAAAGATTTGGCTTTCAGAATTAAATCACTGCAAAAACCCATCTATTACCTACCTAAAGCATGGATTTATCATATAATAACTAAAGAACGCTTAACAAAAGAATTTATTAAGAAACAAGCAAGAGGGATTGGTTACAGCGAAAAAATAAGAGGGCTTGAAAATAAAAAGCTCATTCAGGTATATTTAACTGAATTTATGAAATGGGGCGCAAGTTCAATCTTATTTATTTTCTATGCTCTGATTTTAAAACCGCAAAAAGGTTTTTTTTTAATTCGTTTTCGTTATTGGGTAAGTTTAGGTTTGCTAAATTAAGCGTCTTCTTATATCTTCAAAAAGTTCTGCGGTCAAGTTTTTTATATGTCCGTTTATAAAAATCTTATTTTTAAAGTGTGTAATATAATTATCAATATCAATTTTTTCAGCATTTAATTGATTCATTTCTGACACGAGATTTTTTCCTTTAATCTCTGAATATCTTTTTGTTATCGGATTATTTTTATAAAACGCATCACCTAACAAAAGCACTTTTTTATATTTTGAAACGGCTTGTAATCCGACACTTGAATTTACATTTACTACAAATTCTGAATGTACAATCAATTCATCAATATCAGCTTTTTTAATCAACAACACCTGTTCGTATTTTAAAAGTTCAGAATAACTAACCGGTTCAACTTCAAAAGGGTGTTCTTTTATAATAATTTTTAATCCGGTTTTTAACAGGTCGGGGAGAATGTCATTAACCGCCTCATACATACTGTCGTACGGACTGTTTAAAACAATTTGAGTATCTGTGTTTACTTGTAAGGGGAAAAAAATATATTTTCCGATTTCACTATAATTTATTTTTTCAATCGGAAAGTTTTGAAATCTTTGCTTTGCTTTTAACAGGTTTCTGCTTCTTAACAAGAAATTAAAAAAATAACGTCTGTATTCTTTATTAAGGAAACGCAAAAAATATCGGTCTGATTTGGAAATATTATTATGAATTACCGTAAAACTTATTTTTTTTTCAGCTTGTTCGGGATATTTAAAATTTAAAAAATCATTAAAGCTCAGATTTGCAAATGCTGTATTGCAATTTACTCCGTTATTATCCATTTGCATAGTATCAGGAAAATATCCTTGTTCAAAATAAAAACGGTTTAAATTTAAGTTTTTACATACATCAGTTTCAACATTTCCGGCTCCGTTAAATATTAATACATAATCAAATTTATTTTCTTTAAAAAATTTAAAAGCTCGGACATATTCCCGATTTTTATCTTTAACAATCTTATCCTTATTTTTTACTTTATATAATAACGCGTAATATTTAATTAAATCAGATGTTTTCGTATAATATTCTATTGCTGAATTGTTTGATTTATCGTAAAAAAGAGCAGAGAGGTTTTGATTTTTCAGCTGCTTTTTGATAAATAAATCCGGGTTTATAAAATGAACCTCTGTTCCGGTTTGATTTAAGTATCTTGACAAGTTCATAAAAAAATCTAAAAAACCTACCATGCTGTTAACAATAGCTATTTTCATAAGTTTACTAATCAGAAAATTTATAAATACCTCTTAAGTAAATTCCGTTTTCTTTTATTTCTTCGTGCTTAGCGAATATTCGATGAACATATTTCATAATTTTATTCGGCTTGATATAAGGGTGGTAAGATATCGGTTCGATTTCATCTAAACTAAGTTTTTTTAATCCGTTTTTTTCCAATAACACAGAAACAGACTTTTTTGTAAAATGATGAAAGTGCGGATGGTTTATAAATGAATCTTCCCTAACCTTTTGGTTATTGCAATTCGGCACTTCAAAATAAAAACACTTCGGTTTTATACTTTTAAGCTTTTCAAAAAAACTATTTAAGTCAAACACATGTTCCAATACATGAAACATAATAACAATGCTGTTTGGATTTAAGTTTTCTGAGTTTACTTCGTTAAATAAATTATTCATGTAAGCTACATTCGGTTTGTTGATATTAAATCGAACATCAGGCTCAATAATAACATACTGTTTCGGCTTCTTTTTTTTATTAAAAATGATAAATTTATCGCCGGTTCCGCCTCCTATTTCAATAAATTCTTCACCTATTGATATTTTAAAATTTTTATTAAAATAGGCATAGTTAGCAATTGCTCGGTTACCGGTTAAATTAAGTTTTCTCAGAAAATTAATTTTATATTGATAGTTTTTATGATACTCTTCTTTATAATATGTGCTCACATCAACATTTTCAATAATATGCCAGGAAACACAAGTATCGCAAAAAAATAAAGGCTTATTAAAAATCGGATTTATTTTACCGGTTTCTTTCAGTTTATTGCTGCAAATCGGACAATTCATATTTCATTAATAATTTTCGGTATATTTTTTTATTATGGCGCCTTTGTCTTTTTCAAAGATTTGTATTTTTTCAAGAATTTGTTTTGAAATAAAATCTTTATTTTTTAACAAATAGCTTAATTTATCATCAAATACGCCATTATCAAGTGCTGTATATTCCAAAGCGTATTCAGACTGACCAAACAAACTCATGGCGCCGATATTTTTATGATTTGCATAAGATTCGAATGCGACAGATATTGTCGGGACGGCTCCTGCCATAGAAAATATAATCGGATGATGTTTCATTGTTATTGTTAAGTAAGAGTTGTGGTAAATGCCGACAACTAACTGAATATTATCATTATGAGAAATTAAATATGCCTTTTCATTCATGTTTTTTTTAAGATATTTCAGAGGTTGAACATCTTGACTGTGCATGGCAACTAATAACACTATTTTATTTTGCTCAAGTGCAATTTTATCTATTTTAGCAGCTAATTTTTTTATGGTTTCAAAAACAAGTTCTTTTTTCAGAGCCTCCCAAAAATGAACATTCACCGTTATATAACCGTTTTCTGACGAAATTCCCTGTTCTGATAAAAATTTGTTTAGCTGATTTTTTGTAAACCCTTCACAAAATAATGCATCATCAAAATACGTAAACACTTTTTCAGGATTATATACTCCTATTGTTTTTAAGTCTTCAATTGAATTTTTATTATCCCTTAAGCCTATATATTTTGCTTTTTTTAATTTTTTAGCAATTCGTTTTTGAAAACCGGTTTTCCAAATTCCTATGTTATGACCCGATAGAATCACATCCGTATTTAGCTGATTTGCAATGTGTATTAAGCCCATGTAATCATAAAGTCGTGAAAATGTTTTTCCGGTAAGATAACCGCCGCCGCCTATATGCAATACTTTAGCCTGTTTAATGCGTTTTAATAAATAGGCACTTTCAGGAGATACAAAAATTGCACGATTAAAATGCTTAACGAAAAATGCACTGATTTTTAATTTAAAAAATCTGAATTTAAAAAAGAGTTTAAAATAGTTTTTAGTACCGATACCGGCATATTCAAAGTTTCTGAATCCCCAAAAATTGTTTCTGCTCGCCGGTAAAATATCATAATTTCCGTGAACAGTTCGGGTGTAATCAGGTCGGGGTGATAAAATTGTTACTTTATAATCCGGTGCAATTTCTTTCCATAATTTTAAATTTGTGCTTAATTGAGCCTCATCACCGATATTATTATGCCCGAACCCTGCTGTGTATAGAATTTCTTTTTGCTTGTTTTGTTCTTTAAATTTATAGATAATATTCAAATAAACGCCCGTTTTTCTCAAAAACAATTCAAAGATTTTTAATAAGTAATTCGGTACGTTTTTATTTTTTTTTCTTTTTCGTTTTTTGGAAAAATTAATATTGAATTTTTTTAGTTTAAAATCAATCAATAAAAAAAGTTTTTCAAGTAAGCCATACTTAACTTTATTGTTTTTGGAACGTCCTTTTTTTAAATATTTGTTTCTTTTTTGTCTGAACGCTGCATAATGTGTTTTATAAACTGCCGTAACTTGTTGAGAGCCTATAAATGTTTGTTTTCCTAATTCTTCGTTTTTTATAATTCCTTCGGAAATCATTTTTTCAAAAACATCTGAAATTTCTTTATTTCTTACAAAGTATGCTGTTTCACCCTCTTTTCTCTCTTCGTTTAAGTTCCAAGCATCTTTAAAACCGGCATCTGCATCAACGCCGAAAAAATCAGGACAGTATAAACACCCGTTAAACGAATATGAAAACGAACGCCAATTCAAAGTAAAAGGGCTTTTAAATCGAGAATTTGTATATTTTTCTCCTGATGGGAGTTGAATTGAGTTATTAAAATTACCGGAGTTTTGAACTCCTTCTTTGTCTCGATGTTTAAAATAAAGGAGCGTATCGCCTTTATTAAATGATTCGGCTAAATTTTGAGTTAAGAATCCGCTTACATTATGGCTACACATTAAACTAAAAATATACTTGATTTTTTTTCCTGTTTTTTTATTATACGTTTTTAAGTTTTTGAGGGCGCTTATAACACAGGGAGTTCCGGTTACGGCAACAGTTTTAATTTCTGGCATACTGTTAATTTCTTTTAAAACCCCTGAAAAATCAATCGGGTGATAAAAAGAACTTCTTTTGTTGTTTACTTCCTCTTTTGTTCTTGAAACAGACGCTTTAAAATATACGTTTTTAGAATTTCCGAGTTGCTGTTCGGCATGAATAACCGCATCAATATATTTATTTTCAAGCAAGTAAATTAATAACGCACTTAATACCCCTCCGGAAGAACTTTTTATATATTCAGAATAATTTTCTTGATAGCCTTTATTAAAACTTAATGCATTTTGTAATCCGTATTCTTTTCCTGATTTAACAGCAGAATTTAGTCTGCTGTTTAAATTCGGAACAGACATCGGACAAACGGCATAACATATTCCGCATAATGTACATTTATCATTAACCTCAGGTCTGTATTCTTTATTTTTATTATAGAAAATTGATATTGCATCAAACGGGCATGAGGGTTCACAAACACCACATCCGATACACAAATCGGTTTTAACGGTTTTCTCAACAGATACTTTTTCCATCTGCTTATGTACTTTTAATTTTTAATAATATTGTACAAATATATTCATATCTGCAAAAACATTTATAAAACCTTGCAATATAAACTTTTTAATATTATCGAAATAAATAATTCGAATATGACAGCACTTCGAATTCTTTAATCAAAACTCCTTTAATGCTCATATTCAGACAAAATTAAATAAACAATCAATCAAAATATTGAAATCTTTTTTTTGAAAAACAAACTTGTGATTTTGAATTTAAACCCTATTTTTGTATAGCTCAGAAAAATAAACTTATGGTTTTAAATTATATTTGGATTGCTTTTTTTTTGATTGCATTCGTTGTCGGACTTTTTAAACTAATTTTTTTTGGAGATGTTAATGTTTTTCCTGAAATGGTTGCCGGTACTTTCGACATGGCAAAAACCGGATTTGAAATTTCATTGGGCTTAACGGGTGTTTTAACACTTTGGCTCGGAATTATGAGAATTGGAGAAAAAGGGGGTGTTATTAAATTGCTTTCAAAATTAATTAATCCCTTCTTCAGAAAATTATTTCCCGAACTCGGAAAAGAACATCCGGCATACGGCTCCATGATGATGAACGTGGCAGCAAACATGTTAGGCTTAGACAACGCCGCCACACCCGCCGGTTTGAAAGCCATGAAAGAGATGCAGGAGTCAAACACCAAAAAAGATACGGCTTCAAATGCTCAAATCATGTTTTTGGTTTTAAACGCTTCAGGTCTTACCATTATTCCGGTCAGCATTATGGTTTACAGGGCTCAATTGGGTGCCGTAAATCCTGCCGATGTTTTTCTGCCGATTTTAATTGCTACCTATTTCTCAACGCTCGCAGGTTTGATAACGGTTTCGATTTATCAAAAAATTAATCTGTTTAACAAAGTCATTTTGGCCTATTTAGGGGGATTAACAGCATTGGTTGTCGGATTAATTTTATATCTGCAATCACTGCCCCAAGAACAAATTTCTAAAATTTCGGCAACAGGCAGTAACTTATTTCTTTTTACACTAATTATTTTTTTTATCGGACTCGCTGCAATTAAAAAAGTGAACGTTTACGAAGCATTTATCGAAGGGGCAAAAGACGGATTTAAAATTGCCGTGAAAATAATTCCATATTTAATTGCAATTTTAGTTTCAATTGCTGTATTCAGAGCTTCCGGAGCGTTGGACTTATTGATTATGGGTATTGCTTCTTTTTTTGAAATTATAGGAATTAATACGGACTTTATTGAAGCTCTTCCGACAGCATTAATGAAGCCCTTAAGCGGTAGCGGTGCTCGCGGAATGATGGTTGATGTTTTGAAAACACACGGAGCGGATTCGTTTGTAGGGAAAGTTGCATCAACTGTTCAGGGTGCTACTGATACAACTTTTTATATTTTAGCCGTATATTTCGGTTCAGTGGGTATAAAACACACAAGATATGCTGTTACTGCCGGCTTAATTGCCGATTTTACAGGTATTGTTGCGGCAATTGCGATGGCATATTTATTCTTTCACTAATTCCGATTTACAGATATAAACAAATTCGGCATCATGTAAAAATATTTTTTTTTTGCCTTTCACTGAATTAATTACAAAAATATTCGGAGGGAATACCGTTTCATCAATCTCCGTTTTCAAAAATTCTTGAGTTAAATAATTATAGGTGTTTGTTTTTTTTTCGTTTTTAAATACGATAGTTGAGCCGTTTTCTGAGATTGACTCATAGCTTATTCCGAAAGAAAAATTTTGGGAATATTCCGTTTTAAAATCTGAATTAAGTTTGTGCAGTACAGAATTATAATTGTCATACAACCAATATCCTCCGATTGTTGAACGGCAAAGTATATTTTCATTTATAGTTCCCGTTTTTTCTGAAATGTACTGTTCTGTAATTGCTATTAACTGATTATCAAGAAATAAAATTCTGTTTTGGTTTTGATAAAACACTAAAATTTTGAGCGGATCCTCTACGTTTGCCGAAGTGATGTTTTCGCTTTCCGTAGAAATAAATTCAAAAAGTTGCTTGCCGTCAGAATTATACTTTATCAGTTTATTGTTTGAAATAACATATAAATTATCCGCTTGGTCTGCATAAATGCTTTGTGCTTTAATATTCAATTTCTGTTCAACAGACATTTGTCCGAAAGCCACATTAAAAAAGAAAAAAAGGGCAGTAATTATTTTTATCTGTTTTTTATAATTCATTTAGTTTTAATAGTTCGTCCATGTATTCCCGATTGTTTGACAGGCGAGGGACTTTATTTTGACCTCCGAGTTTTCCCTTTTGTTTTAACCATTTGTAAAACACATCCGGTTTTGCAAAATGCACCACGGGTTTTTTTAATGTTAAATCACTATAACGTTTGGCAGCATAATCGGAGTTAATATTTTTTAATGCTTCATCCAATTCATTTATAAAAATTTCAAAGTTATTCGGTTTTTGCGAAAAATCTATTAACCACTCATGTCCGCCTGTATTGTTACCGGACATATAAATTGGTGCGGCTGTATATTCCTTTATGTTGGCATTTGTTTTAATACATGCTTGTAATAAGGCTTTTTCAGCATTATCAATAATAAGTTCTTCACCGAATGCATTTATAAAATGTTTTATTCTTCCGGTAATTTTAATTTTATGGGGTTTTAGAGATGTAAAAATAACGGTATCTCCGATAACATATCTCCACAATCCGCCGTTTGTTGATATGAGCATTGCATATGCGGTACCGATTTCAACATCAGCTACCGTATATACTTTAGGGTTTTTATCATAAAATTTTTCAAGAGGAATAAATTCATAAAAAATCCCTAAGTCAAGCATTAAAAGCATATCGTCACGAGATAAATCATCCTGAATTCCGAAAAAGCCTTCAGAAGCATTATATGTTTCCAAGTATCGTGTTTTGGGCGGTAAAATTTTCTGAAACTCTGATTTATAAGGAACAAAACTCACACCTCCGTGTATAAATAATTCAAAATTCGGCCAAACGTCTTTAATGTTCGTTTTTCCTGTTTCCTGCAAAATTCGTTTAAGTAAAACTAATGTCCATGAAGGAACTCCGGTTATGCTCGTTACATTTTCATGAATGGTTTGCAGTACCATTTTTTCAAGTTTTTCTTCCCATTTCGGAAGAAGGGCAATTTCTTTTTTAGGTGTTCTTAATAAATGTGACCAAATCGGTAAATTATCAATAATAACTGCCGATAAATCACCATAATAAAATTCATTGTTTATGCTGTTAATTTGCTGACTTCCGCCTATAACTAACGACTTACTTTTTACGAGTTGAGTATCGTCAAATAAATTTGTATAAATAGCAATAATATCTTTTCCGCCTCTGAAATGGCACAACTCAAGTGCTTCTTTACTAACCGGAATGAATTTACTTTTTGATTCTGTTGTTCCCGAAGATACAGCAAACCATTTTATTGTTGAAGGCCATAATACATTTTGTTCTCCGTTTCGTAAACGTTCAATATACGGATACAATTTATTATAATCGCTTACAGGAACATTTTCTTGAAACAGGCTCAGTCGATTTTGAGCTGTAAAATCTTCAAATCGGTGCTCTTTTCCAAAAATTGTATGCTTTGCAGTTTCTGTAATTTGCTTTAATACAGAAATTTGAACTTCCTCAGGGTGTTGTCTGAAAAATTCTATTTGTTGAAGCCTTTTTTGAGTAACTTTGGAAACTATTTTGTTTATTATTTTCATAGTTTTTAGCAATCAATGTTTATTTAATTGCAAATTTTATATATTTGGCACAAAATCCGGTACAAATATAAAAATTATAGTTTAGCACTCTATTATCAACAAATGAAAAAAATATATTTTATTTTAATATTTATTTTTTCAATTTCCGGCATCTTCTCTCAAAATGTTCGATACGGAATCACCGGTTCGGGAAACATCTGTAATTTGTACGGACAGGACAAACCTATTTCATATATAAAACAATACGGCTTTTCAGGAGGCTTTTTTATTGATGCACGAACAGCCGAACACCTCTCAACTCAAACAGAAATTGTTTTTAACAGATTTCAGTTTCAATTTTCCGAAAAATTAGATAACTCTGATGAAGTTCAACTCAATGTAAGTGAGTGTAATGATTATATTTCTGTTCCCGTTATGCTGAAATATAAACGTGGCTATGAAATTGCCTTTACATACATAACTTTGGGTGCTCAGGTGTCTCTTCTGGTTCACCATAAAAGAGATGTAACTGCAACTTCAAGAGATTTAGAAATAGATGCTCTTTCTTATTATAATTATAAAAACAATTGGTATGACTATGGTTTAAACGGTGGTATAGGATTCCAATTTAAACCTCTTACAATCGGAATACAAACCTACGTCAGTATGAGAACCATTTATAAAAAAGAAGAAGCCAAAATGATTCGATTCAGTACTGTCGGCTTAAATTGCTCGTGGCAATTTAATTATAAAAACCCAAGTCCTTTTGGCAGAAAAACAGGATGGAAAGGAATTAAATACAAATTAAATCACTTATTTTAATAAAAATCACATGAACAAACAAATCCTATTTTTTCTTTTTTTCATCTTTATTTTTCATCTATCCAATTCACAAGTTTCCATTGAAATTTATGATGAAAATGATGTTGTAATATCAAATACAACAAAACATTTAATACCTGAAACGCACAATAGGTTTAAAATTCATAATACCGGCGGTTCATCAATAAATGTTATTCTCGAAATTAGCTCCATATCATTACCCCCTTACTCCGGAGTTAACCCATTCGGTATCCAAATTTGCACTTCAAATTGCTACGAACCGGTTACAAGCACAGGTCAAATCGGAACGGTCATTCCAATTGCTGCAGGAAGTATATATGATGAGAATAGTTATGCAATATATCTGGCAGACGGTGAAACCGGTGCCGCTAATTTTGAACTTACTTTTAAAGAAGAAGGAAATGTCGCAAATTCGGTATCTGTATTATATGACTCTGAATATTCAACAACCGAACAGTTAAATGAAATTTCAAGAGTTTCCGTTTTTCCGAATCCTGCTCACGATAAGTTCTCCTTAATAATTGAAAATCAATTTCTCGGCTCATTTTTTTTTATGACCGACATATTAGGTAAAACAATAATAAATCAAGAAATTACTCAAAACAATACTGTTTTCAGTACTGACAGAATAAAAAACGGTATTTATTTTTTCAGCATAATTAAAACCAATGAAATTATCGAAACAAAAAAAATTGCAATTAAGAAATAACGGTTTGAAAACCATATTTTCCTTCGCATTTTTAATCTTTTTAACGTCTTTGTCTTTTTCACAAACCACAAACGGAGATATTCCGTCTGTTGACATTAAAACCATTAATAATGAGGTGTATAACACTTCAGAAATTAATAACGAAGGTCCGATATTTTTAAGCTTTTGGGCAACATGGTGTAAACCATGTATTCAAGAATTATCAGCAATTAACGAAAATTATAGCGATTGGCAAGAAGAAACCGGATTTAAAGTAATAGCCGTATCTATTGATGATACAAGAAGTTCTGCAAGAGTTGCTCCTTTTATTAACGGAAAAGCATGGGAATTTGAAATTCTTTTAGATGAAAACAGCATGTTTAAACGAGCGATGAATATTAACAATGTTCCGCATTCATTTATTTTAGATAAAAATAAAAAAATTGTTTGGCAACACAGTTCGTTTTCTCCGGGCGATGAAAATGAAATCTATGAAATTCTAAAAAAACTTAAGGATGGTAATTATTCAGAAGATAAATAAATTTTTATTGTTTACTATTTTTTTTCTGACAATCCGAATCGGATTTTCACAAGAAGAAAATGAACTCACTCCAAAAATTACCGGAAATTTTGAAACCATTCTTCAATCCTATCAAATTGATACTTTAATCGGTATTAGCTCTGAGCAACTTCCGGATGAAAAAATTCTTTCAAACTCATTTTTAACCCTAAATTACACTTTCGGTAAATTTTCCGCAGGTGTAAAATACGAAGCGTATTTGAACGCTCTTCAGGGATATGACAATAGATATAACGGACACGGGATATCCGGAAGATTTGCGTCATATATTTCAGATGAAATTGAAATAACTGCAGGAAATTTTTACGAACAATTTGGTAACGGTCTTATTCTAAGATCATTTGAAGAGCGGGCATTGGGAATTGATAATTCAATTGACGGAATGCGTGTAAAATATAAGCCTTTTTCCGGAATTAAACTAACAGGAATAATCGGAAAACAAAGATATTATTGGGAACACGGAAGCGGAATTGTTAAAGGATTAGATTGTGAAATTTCATTAAATCAAACGATTAAGAAATTATCAAATAAAAAAATAAAAATTTTATTGGGAGGCGGTATTGTTTCAAAATATCAAAAAAACTCTGACCCTGTGTATAATTTTCCGGAAAACGTATCGGCTTTTTCCGGTAGGCTGAATGTTTCAAGAAACGGTTTTGTTTTATCATCTGAATTTGCTTATAAAATAAACGACCCCTCTTCTGACAACGGTCTGATTTTTAAAGACGGAAACGCAACATTTCTGAATGCTTCTTGGTCAAAAAAAGGTATAGGAATTTTAATCTCGGCATTGAGATTAGATAATATGAGTTTTCGTTCCGACAGAACAGCAAGCCTGAATGATTTGAATATTAATTATTTACCCGCAATTACAAAAAATCACAGCTATTTTTTAACTTCTATGTACCCGTTTTCTACTCAAGCAAACGGACAAATAGGTTTAAACACTGAAATTTTTTATACTTTCAAGAAAAATTCTTTTTTAGGCGGAAAATACGGAACAAATGTAAACATTAATTTCTCGGTGGTAAACGCTATTCAGAAAACAAAAATTATTATAAATCCGAATGCCGATATTTTAAATTTAGACGGATATACTTCAAATCCTTATGCTATAGGCGATGAAAATTATTACAAAGATTTGAATCTTGAAATAAATAAAAAGCTTAACAAAAGCCTAAAATTTTCATTGGTTTATGTTTATGAAGATTACAACAAATACATCATTCAAGGAAAAGACAGCAGTTTACATGCCGATATTTTTGTTTTTGACTTCTCGGTAAAATTATCGTCAAAATATGCTGTTCGTTTTGAATCAGAATACTTAACGACAAATAAAAATTCCCAAAACGAACCGGTTGATTTCGGCAATTGGATTGCCGGTTTAATTGAATTTACCTATTCTCCGCATTGGTTTATAACAATTACCGACCAATATAACACAGGTAATTCAAAACACGACAGTGCACATTATTATAATTTTTTTGCAGGCTACACAAAAGGAGCAAATCGAATTCAGGTCGGATACGGAAGACAAAGAGAAGGTATTCTCTGTGTAGGAGGTATTTGCCGAAATGTTCCGGCAGCAAGCGGTTTTAATCTCACACTTTCAAGTTCATTTTAATGAAATACCTATCTCTTTTTTCAATACTTTTTTTCTTTTTAATTCTCGGATGTGATGTTATTGAAAATCCGAAGAAAAAATCCGAAGAAATTACATGCGGAAACGAAAACGACCCGGTGCCTATAAAAAAAATTTTAGTAGAAGACTATACCGGACACAAATGCCCGAACTGCCCGGATGCAGCAATAAAAATAGACGAACTAATCGGAATGTACTGTGATCACATAATCCCGATTAGCCTTCATGTTGGTTATTTTGCAAGCCCTGATACCGATTTCCCTGCTGATTACAGAACAGAAACAGGCAACAATTTAAATTCTTATTATACAGTTACGAATTACGGATTACCTAACGGTTTAGTTAACCGTACGCAATATAACGGTAATTATGTAATCGGCAGGGATAATTGGGCAACAGCAGTACATGAATTATTAAATACTCAACCGCTTATAAATATTATCATAGAAAGCTCATACAACGAAACCGACAAACAAATTTCTGTTGAAATTACTACTGAAATGCTGTCTGATATAAATGAACAATTAAATATCGGATTGTATATAACAGAAGACAGTATTGTAAGTCCTCAAAAAAACGACACCGAAACCATTGACAATTACATACACCGACATGTTTTACGTAAAGGGATAACACCTGAACTCGGAGAAAACTTATCCGGTCCCGTAAATTTCGGAACCGTTTTAAAAACAACATACACCTTTGCTGCTGATAGTGTTTGGAATATTGAACATTGCCATCTGCTTGCTTTTGTCAGTTACAAAAATTCAAATGAAATTATACAAGCGGAATCTGAACCGATAATTCAACATATTTCAAATAAATAAAATAGATTTTTTTTCATACATAATTTATGTAATATAAATTTATTACTTTTGTAGAAATATTAACATCATAAGAAATGAATGTTGAATTAGCCGTAAGTTTTATAGATATTTTCATAGGACTTGTTTTAATCTGGGCAATTTATAAAGGTTATAAAAGAGGACCTGTAGTTCAGGCGGTTTCATTATTAATAATAATTCTCGGAATTGCTCTTTTCGGCTCGGCTTCGGTTAGTATTGCAGACTATATAAGAGAACGTTCAACAGTTGATTTACCTAATCTTCACATTATTTTTTTCATTATTTTTTTTGCGGCATCTGTTTGGTTGTCTAATTTCGTCGGAAATAAAATTGAAAAAACAGCTGCAAAACCGAAAGGGTTTTTAAATATTTTTTTAGGAATTTTAGCCAACGTAATAAAATACATCTACCTGTTGAGTATTTTATTACTCCTTTTTGCCGGAATTGATAATAAATACGATTTAGTCGGAAGAAAAGAAAAGAAAAATTCAAAACTCTATGAAACCGTTCGAGATATTGCTCCGAATACAATTAAAACAGTTGAATTTTTGCGGAATTAGAAATAGTAATCGAGCCTCTTACAAAAAAAATTTATTAATTATTTTGCTTTTTAACAGAATTATAAGCAAACTTGAAATCGCAAGTCAGCTTTTTAATTGCTTGATATTCAAATGGCAAACGGCGAAGCCCTCACTGAAAGTAATTGTTTTAATAAACTGAAGCATTAATTAATATAACGTGTTGTTTATTAGCTTATTCGCACCCTGACTTGCGGATTTAAAGAGCAATTAAAAGTTCAATCCTTCTGTATTTTACTTTTTAAACCCACATTTCTTCTCTTTTTTCGGATATTAATTATCTTTGCAAAAATTTTTTTCAATGAGTTTTACAGAAGAAATTAAATGGCGAGGTATGTTGCATGATATTATGCCGGGTACCGATGAAATGCTGAAAGAAGGACGTGCTGCGGCATATGTAGGTATTGACCCTACTGCTGATTCGTTGCATATAGGACATTTAGTAAGCGTAATGCTGCTGAAACATTTTCAACTTGCAGGTCATCAGCCTATTGCAGTAATCGGCGGAGCAACCGGTATGATAGGTGATCCTTCCGGAAAATCACAAGAACGCAATTTATTAGACATTCAAACTCTCCGACATAATCAAGAGGCAATAAAAAAACAGTTGGTAAAATTTCTTGATTTTTCTGAACAAACAGAAAATAAAGCACTAATACTCAACAATTACGACTGGATGAGCAAATTTAGTTTTTTGGATTTCATACGTGATGTCGGCAAACACATTTCGGTTAATTATATGATTGCAAAAGACTCGGTAAAAAAAAGAATGTCCGGCGGAGCGGAAAAAGATGCCGAAGGTTTATCCTTTACTGAATTTAGCTATCAATTAGTTCAAGCTTATGACTTTCTTCATTTGTATAAAGAATATAACTGTAAACTACAAATGGGCGGTTCCGACCAATGGGGAAATATTACAACCGGCACAGAGTTAATCAGAAGAATGTTACAAGGCAAAGCATTTGCGCTAACCAGTCCGTTAATTACAAAAGCCGACGGCGGAAAATTCGGAAAAACAGAAAAAGGGAATATTTGGTTAGACCCGGAAAAAACATCACCCTACGGATTTTATCAATTTTGGATAAACACATCTGATGAAGATGCCGAAAAATATTTGAAAATTTTTACCGTTTTAAGCAAATCAGAAATTGAGTTATTAGTTAAATCGCATACGGAAGCGCCGCATAACAGATTGTTGCAAAAAAAATTAGCTGAAGAGCTAACTGTTTTAGTTCATAGCAAAGAAGAATTTTTCAATTCTGTTGCTGCATCTGAAATCCTATTCGGAAAAGGGACAAAAAACCAATTAAGGTCGTTGAATGAAAAAACGTTTAATGATGTGTTTTCAGGAGTTCCTACGTTTTTGGTAAGTAAAGAAGCATTAATCAGAGGGATTAATGTTCTTACACTTCTGACATCCGAAGCTCTAATTTTTAGCTCAAACGGAGAAATAAGAAGGTTAATGAAAGATAACGGACTCAGTATTAATTTAGAAAAAGTAAATGATTCCGAGTTAATAATTAACGAAGAATTCCTTATTAACAAAAAATATATCGTTGTCAAACAAGGAAAGAAAAACTATTCAATAATTGTAGCATCTTAATCAAATAAAAATGAACAAAAAAACCGATTTTACCGGAAATTCAACTGACCTTATTATATTTTTATATAAAAAACGACTTCCGATAATCATTATAACTCTCTTTGGTGCTGTTGTTTCAATAATTATTTCACTGACAATTACACCGATGTATAAGTCATCAGTTATTTTATACCCCGCATCTTCTACTTCTGTTTCAAAATCTTTATTATCAGGAGGCGTAAAGGATAATTTAATGGCATTCGGCGATGAAGAAGAAACAGAACAATTAATACAAATTTTAGAGTCAAATGATATTGTAAATTATATTGTAGAGAAATATAATTTGCTTCAACATTATGAAATTGACAGTACATCTAAATTTAAACGGACAAATTTATATAAAACCTATAGCAGTAACATTTCTTTTAAAAAAACACGTTTGCAATCTGTTGAAATTGAGGTGTTTGACAAAGACCCCGTTTACGCAGCCGATATTGCAAACGATATTTCACATTATGCGGATTCAGTAATGAATAAAATAAGAAAAAAACGTGCATGGGACGCTCTTTTAATTGTTAAATATGAATATAAAAAACTTGGCAAGCAAATTCAAGAAATGTCTGATTCGTTATCTTCGTTAAACAAATTAGGAGTTTTAGATTATACAGAGCAAGTAACGTCATATTCGTCCGGATTAGCAGAAGGTATTGCAACCGGAAAAATTTCTGCATCAGGAATTAAATATTTGGAAAATAAACTTAAGTCATTAGAGTCATACGGTCATTCATATAATGAAATTTCCAATTTTATTGAATTTGAACAGGCTCGTTTAAGCAATTTAAAAGGAAAATGGGTAGAAGCCGGAGTTGAATATGCACAAAATTTATCGTATATTTATATTGTGAATGAAGCATTTCCTTCTGAAAAAAAAGCAAAACCTGTACGTTGGTTAATTGTTAGTTTATCAACTTTGTCTTCATTTTTATTTTCACTGCTTTTTGTCGCTTTTACTGACTTTTTTTCCAAATTAATGATTAAAATTAAAGAATAATAAAGCGAAACCTTTGGAAATACTTAAAACCAATAAATTTCTGTTCATATTTTCTTCCGTGTTTATTTTTTTAAATTCGGCTTTATTGTATTTTAATATTTATTACGGTATTCTCATACCTTTTATTTTGCTTACTGTATGGATAGGAATATTTAAACAGGAACTGTTAATTCTCGCAGTTGTCTTTTTTTCTCCGCTCTCATTTCTTCTTTCAGAAATTTTACCGAATACTACTGTTGATATTTCTATCCCTACAGAACCTATATTAGCGGTTCTTGTTTTTTTGTTTGTTCTGAAAACAATGACCGGGCAGGGTATTCATAAAAAAATATTAATACATCCGGTCAGTATTGCAATTTATATTAATTTACTTTGGTTATTTATTACAACTCTCAGCAGTAGTTTACCTATCGTTTCTGTTAAATTTTTAATTGCCCGCTTATGGTTTGTTGTACCTTTATATTTTATATCTGCACATTTTTTTAAAGATTCATTATTTATCAAAAAATACATTTGGGCATATATAATTCCTTTTTTATTTATAATTTTCTATACGCTTACAAATTTAATTTCTGTCGGATTATTCATTAAAAATGCCGCACACGGTGCAATGCAACCCTTTTTTAACGATCACACATCATATGGTGCCGTAATTGCAATGTACATACCGGTTATAACCGGATTTATTTTTATTATAAAACGAAAATCGTATGTAAAACCAACAATATTATTGATTTTGTTAATATTTTCATTTGCTTTGGTTTTTTCATATACGCGTGCAGCATGGATTAGTATAATAATATCGTTATTTATTTTTATTGTAGTTTATTTAAAAATTGACCGGCGAATTTTAATCTTTTTTTCAATTCTGACCGTGTCATTATTTTTTGTTTTTCAATTTGAAATTACCGATCGTTTAAGTAAAAACAGACAAGATTCTTCACAAGATTTAAGCGAACATGTTAATTCTATTTCAAACATTGCAACGGACGCATCAAATTTAGAACGAATAAACCGATGGAATTCTGCTTTAAAAATGTTTGAAGAACGCCCCTTGCTCGGATTCGGTCCCGGAACATACACGTTTCAATATGCTCCGTATCAAATGTCTTATGACAAAACAATTATCAGTACAAATTTCGGAGACGGCGGAAATGCACATAGTGAATATATAGGACCTTTGGCTGAGTCCGGCATTTTAGGAACTCTAAGTTTCATCGGTATAATAATTATGACGATAATTACCGGTGTCAAAGTATATTATAATTCTCGCAAACAAGAATATAAAATATTATCAATTACTGCCTTACTCGGATTAATAAGCTATTATATCCACGGATTTTTAAATAATTTTCTTGATACCGACAAGGCTTCGGTTCCATTTTGGGGTTTTACGGCAATAATAGTTGCGATTGATATTTTTCATAAAGAATAATTCCAATCATAAATTGCCCGGAATATTGTTATTTATTAAAAAAAAGTATTTTTGCACTTTAGTGTAAAAAGCATTTAACTCATTCATGAAGAATATCAGAAATTTTTGTATTATAGCACACATCGATCACGGAAAAAGCACCCTTGCAGATCGCCTTTTAGAAACAACAAAAACTGTTACGGATAAAGATCATCAGGCTCAGGTTCTTGACGATATGGATTTGGAAAGAGAGCGAGGAATAACCATAAAAAGCCATGCTATTCAAATGGATTACGAGCTTGAAGGACAAAAGTATAAATTAAACTTGATTGACACACCCGGACATGTTGATTTTTCATATGAAGTATCCCGCTCAATTGCAGCTTGTGAAGGAGCTCTTTTAATTGTTGATGCAACACAGGGTATTCAAGCTCAAACCATATCAAATTTATATTTAGCTATTGAAAATGATCTCGAAATTATTCCGGTTTTGAACAAAATGGATATGGATACAGCTATGCCCGAAGAAGTAAAAGATCAAATCGTCGAGCTTTTAGGCGGAAACCGTGAAGATATTATTGAAGCCAGCGGAAAAACAGGAATGGGCGTTGAAGAAATTCTTAAGCGAATTGTTCAAAACATACCCTCTCCTCAAGGAAACGAAAACGAACCTCTTCAAGCAATGATTTTTGATTCCGTATTTAATTCGTATCGAGGGATTATTGCCTATTTCAAAATTAAAAACGGAACCATAAATAAAGGCGACCACGTTAAATTCTTCAATACAAAAAAACAATATTTTGCCGAAGAAATAGGCGTTTTAAGATTAAAACAAGAAAGCAGAAATTCTTTAAGTGCCGGGGATGTCGGTTATATTATTTCCGGAATTAAAGAATCAAAAGAAGTAAAAGTAGGAGATACAATTACACATGTTGAAAAACCCTGTGCTAAAGCGGTTGAAGGCTTTGAAGAAGTAAAACCCATGGTTTATGCCGGAATTTACCCGATAGATACCGAAGATTATGAAGATTTAAGATATTCAATTGAGAAACTACAATTAAACGATGCCTCATTAAGCTTTGAACCCGAATCGTCTCTTGCATTGGGTTTTGGTTTTCGCTGCGGTTTTTTGGGAATGCTCCATATGGAAATTGTTCAAGAACGCTTAGACAGAGAATTTGACATGAATGTTATAACAACAGTTCCTAATGTTTCGTATATCGTTCAAACAAAAAAAGGAGATATAATTGAAGTACACAATCCTTCCGGTTTGCCCGATATCGGAATTATCGAAGAAATAAGAGAACCGTTTATTGAAGCTCAAATAATAACGAAAACAGAATTTTACGGGCAAGTTATGAAACTTTGTCTTGATAAAAGAGGAGATTTAATAAAAGAAAACTATTTATCGGCCGATCGTGCCGAATTAACATTTCATATACCGCTTGCAGAAATTGTTTTTGATTTCTATGACAAATTAAAAAGCATTTCAAAAGGGTACGCATCCCTTGATTATCATCACTTAGACTATCGAAAAGCAAAACTCGTTAAACTTGATATTTTAGTAAACGGTGAACGTGTTGATGCGCTTTCTTCTTTAATTCATGAAGACAACGCCTATCGTTTAGGACGAAAAATGACCGACAAATTAAGCGAATTAATTCCGCGACATCAATTTGCCGTGCCTATACAAGCTGCAATCGGAGCAAAAATTATTGCTCGTTCAACAATTAAAGCCGTAAGAAAAGATGTAACCGCGAAATGTTACGGGGGAGATATCACTCGTAAAAGAAAATTGCTTGAGAAACAAAAAAAGGGTAAAAAGAGAATGAAACAAATAGGAAATGTTGAAATTCCGCAAAATGCATTTATGGCTGTTTTAAAATTAGATTAAAGTATAAATTCAAATAATATGATTCAAATTAAAGATTTTAAGGGTTTTGAAGGTCAAACCATTGAAACACAAGGCTGGGTAATGAATAAACGCAGCGGTAAAGGTATAGAATTTATTATATTACGTGACGGAAGCGGGTTTGCTCAATGCATTGTAAGCGAAGAAAATGTTTCTCCGGCAACCTTCGACAGAGCAAAACGTCTTTCACAAGAAACTTCCGTTAAATTATCCGGAAAAATTATTAAGGACGACAAACAAATCGGCGGGTATGAAATGCATGTCGACGATATAGAAATAATCGGAGAATCTGTTGACTATCCCATAAGCAACAAAGAACACGGTATTGAGTTTTTAATGGATAACCGGCACTTATGGTTGCGTTCCAAACGACAATGGGCAATCTTAAAAATCAGAAATCGTATTATTCTTTCAATTCATAATTTCTTTCAAAAAGAAGGTTTCATACAAACGGATTCACCAATTTTTACCGGAAACGCTGCCGAAGGTTCAACAACTTTATTCTCATCAAAATATTATGACCAAGATGCTTACCTCGCACAAACCGGTCAATTATACGGTGAAGCTATGGCTATGGCTATGGGAAAAATTTACACTTTCGGACCGACTTTCAGAGCCGAAAAATCGAAAACAAGAAGACACCTTTCAGAATTTTGGATGATTGAACCGGAAATGGCATTCTTTGATAACGATATGAATATGGATTTAATTGAAAATTTCATAAAACATATTGTTACAGATGTTCTTGAAAACTGTAAAGAAGAATTAGAAATTTTGGAACGTAATTTAAGTGTTTTCAAAAATATAGCTAAATTACGATTTCCAAGATTAACATACGATGAAGCTGTTAAAATAATTAAAGGAGAAAAAACAATTAACGGTAAAAAAAGTACCGATATTTTGATAGAAGATTTAGCCGAGGTTAAAGCTCAAATAAATAACAAAAAAGCTGAGCTTCAGGAAAAAGAAAAAGAAATTGCCGGAGGGCTTAAAAAAGGAGTTAAAAATTTTATTCAAAATAAAATAGATCAATTGAAAAACGAAATTTCAGATTTAGAAATCGTTGAAAAAAACATCCCTCAATGGTTAAGTTCAGCTGAAAATTTCAGATACGGAAATGATTTCGGCGGTTCTGACGAAACAGTAATTACCAGAATGTTTGATGTTCCGGTAATGGTATATAATTGGCCCCATGAAATTAAAGCCTTTTATATGAAACGTGATAAAGCAATGCCGGAAATGGCTAAAGGTGTTGATGTTTTAGCTCCGGAAGGTTACGGAGAAATTGTAGGCGGTGGTGAAAGAGAAACCGATTTGAATTTATTACTTTCAAAAATCGAAGAACACAAACTTCCGTTGAAAGAATTTGAATGGTATTTAGATTTGAGAAAATACGGGTCTGTTCCTCATTCAGGTTTCGGCTTAGGTTTAGAGCGAACTGTTGCATGGATTTGCGGCACACAACATATCAGGGAAACTATTCCGTTTCCGAGATACTACGGACGATTACACCCGTAAACTGATAACTTCATTAAGCAAGAGTAATATCCTATAGCTCTTGTTTAATTTTACCCTATGAACTTTTCAAATCAATTATTAAATTGGTACGACCAAAACAAACGGGAATTGGAATGGAGAAAAACAACCTATCCCTACTCTGTTTGGTTATCAGAAGTTATAATGCAACAAACCCAAATTATTCAAGGCACACCTTACTATTTAAAATTTATTAAAACCTATCCGACTATTTTTGATTTAGCCCGAGCAGAAGAACGCGAGGTTTTATTATTATGGCAAGGACTCGGTTATTATTCAAGAGGCCGAAACCTCCTTGAAACAGCAAAATACATTGTAAGCAATTTTAACGGTGTTTTTCCCGACAATTACAAAGCCTTAATAACTCTTTCAGGGATAGGAGATTATACGGCTTCGGCAATTTTATCAGTTTGTTTTAATAAGGCTGTTCCGGCTATTGACGGTAATGTTCTGCGTTTAATCTCGCGTTTTTATGAAATTAAAGAGCCTGTAAATAAAGCATCAGGTAGGAATACGGTAAAAAAAATATGTGAAACGCTGATTTCAGATAAACGTCCGGGCGATTTCAATCAGGCTATGATGGATTATTCATCAGTCGTTTGCTCACCGAAAAAACCTGATTGCATACATTGCATTTTTAATAACGATTGCATTTCATTTAAAAATAATCATGTTGAATGTTTTCCGATTAAAGAAAAAAACCCGACAAAAAAATCGGAATATTGGTTTTATTTTATCATTCAGGATACAAAGCACAGAAAATTGTATATTGAAAAACGTAATGAGGGAATTTGGAAAAATCTTTATCAATTTCCTGTATTTATTTCGTTAAAAAAAATTTCAGAAATAGAGGCTTTAAATAAGTTTGTAACAACAAATAATTTACCGGCAAATTTTGAAGTTAAAAGCATCTCTGACGAATATAAACACATCCTGTCGCACAAAATATTGTATGTGAAATTTTTTGTTCTTAAATCAAGTTTTTTTGCAAATTTAAATCTATCGGAACAAATAAGTTTTGTTTCAAAAAACAATTTATCGGATTATCCGTTTCCGGCAGTTATTAACAAATACATTAATCAAGGGTTTACCGTTTAATAATTCCGTATAAAACAACATTTAAAATATTTTTAACCTTCTCTTCCATCAGCGGATCTTCCGGGTTATGCAATAAGGTTGATTCAATACCTCTCATTGCGGTAACAATCCCGACAGCGGCATATTGCAAATCATATATTTTAAAATAATCAGCATTAACTCCGCTTCTTAAAATATCTCTGAAGATACTGAATTCTTCTCTGTCATAAATGTTCTTTAATTTATTAACAAATTTAATTTGTTTTAAATAAGTGCTGTTTAAAGCTTTATGAAAATTAGCAAGAATTTTATCCGTTTGTAAACGAATCATAATATAACTTTTCAATTTTTCGTGTGGAGTTTCGGCTGTGGCAATTGCCTTTAAAACTATTTCTCGATATATTCGAGCTTCAGATAAAATCACAGCCTTAAAGATTTCTTCTTTACTTGCAAAGTAATAATAAATAGAACTTTTTGCCTTTCCGGATGCTTTTGCCACATCAGCCATTGATGTTTTCTTAAAACCGTATTTTTTAAATACCGCAGCCGCCGCATGTATTATTGAATTTCGTTTTTCTCTTTGTTTTGTTGTTAAATCTTTCATTTTAGACTTTTTAGACTTTTTGGTCTAAATTTACAACAATATTTTTATTTACAAAAAAACCCCTTTAAAATTAAAGGGGCTTTTTTTTTATATCTCTATTCCGATAATCAGAATATCATCTACTTGTTTATAAACTCTTCCTGTATTATCTTTAAAGCTCATCCAATACTGCAAAAATTCTTCTAATGCCTTTTTCTGTTCATCCACCGATTTTTTATTATTTTCTAATAAAATGTTTTGCAAGTTTTCGGATCTAATTTTTTGATTATTTTTTCCTCCGAATTGATCAACAAAGCCATCGGAGAAAATATATAAGAAATCGCCTTTTTGAATTTCTATGATATTGTTCGAAAACGATTCTTTTTCTCTGAGGTAAATTCCTATCGGCATTCTGTCCGGTTTTATGCGTTCTGCATTTCCGTTACGAATTATTAACAGAGGGTTATATGCGCCGGCAAATTGCAACTGCATATTTTCCATGTCAATAATACATAATGCAATATCCATCCCGTCTTTTGCTTCATTATCTTTTCCTGTTTGTCGCAGCGAGCGTTTTACGTTTTCGCGAAGTCGATTTAAAATAATATTTGCTTCTAATATTTCTTCTTTATTTACAATTTCATTTAAAAATGACATACCCAACATACTCATAAAAGCACCCGGAACACCGTGGCCGGTACAATCTGCCGCAACGATTACTGTTTTATTTCCTTTTTGTGTTGCCCAATAAAAATCTCCGCTCACAATATCACGAGGTTTGAACAGCACAAAATGTTCTCCTAATATTTCTTGTAAATAATCATCCGGAGGTAATACAGCTTCTTGAATTCTGCTTGCATAATGGATACTGTCCATAATGTGTTTTTGCTGCTTTTCAATTTTATCTTTTGCTTTTTCTACTTTTTCTTTTTGTTCTTGGATTTCATCTCGTTGTGCCGTTATTTCTTCATTTTGCATTCTTATTTCTGCGGTACGTTCTTTCACAATTTGCTCTAATTTTTCATTTTCTCGTTTTAGCTTTTTTGTATATAAGCGAATAATTATAATAATTGCAAAAACAGCCATTATTAAAAAGGAAATATAAGCCCAAACAGTTCTGTACCAAGGCGGTAGCACCTCAAAACTAAACCGTGCAATCGGGCTTTCTATATTATAAATATTTTTGGCTTTTACTTCAAATATGTATGTTCCTTCGTGCAAATTAGTGTATCTGGTGTCATTTTTTTTGTCCCATTTTGACCATGCTTCTGTTTCTCCTGATAATCTATAGCTATAAACAGTTTCTTCACTCTTTTCAAAAAAAGGTGATGCCCATTCAAATGTAATTGTATTGTATTTATAGCTTAAAATCGGTTGATTTTCAGGCTTTTGCTCAAGAACAACGGATGGGATATTTCCGTTATATTCAATATAATTTCCGTTAAATAAAACCGAATCGAAGGCTGTTGAAACTTTAGTAATTATAGTATTGAACGATTCGGAATAGTTTTTTTGTATGGTTCTGTTGTATTTAAAAAGTCCTTTTTCGTTACCTACCCATGTATAGTCTCCGTCAAAATATATTAAGTAGCTTGGTTTCTGAGGTAATATTTTTGAAAAAACAGAATCTTTTCCGACAGATTTATTCAAATTGAATTTAATTAAATTAAAGTTTAAGTTATCTGCATTTGTTTCGTAAACAGACATCCAATATTCTTTATTAAAGTTTTTAAAATTAAAAATGCCGAGATGTTCTTCTGTTAATTGGTTTCCAAAATCTCTTAGGGGTTCGACTTCAAAGGTTTTTTCGTTAATTGTATATAAACCGGATTCACTCACAATTAAAACCTTTCCGTTGTATTCTGTTAAATTATAGTCTCTGCCTTGCATAGGCAGACCTTTGGTCGAATCTATATCAATTTTTGATTTATCGTAAAAATCATCAATAATTGTAATCCCGACTGTTGAGCCCAAAGCCAAAAAATTTTTATTTTCATAAATACTTCTGACTTCTTGATGAATACTGTCATGTTTTCCTTCGTTTATCCAACTTCCTTTATCGTATCTGACTAAGTTTAATCCTGTAGTACCGACATAAAGAAGCGATGAGTCTTTGGCCGATTGATAGAGCTTAAATGCTTGTTGCATTTCGACAACTAGCTTTATTTCTTTTTCTGAAACTTCATAAATTCCTTCTGCAGTACCCAATAAAAGTTTTTTTTCGTTTGAACCGGGCACATCAAATTCCATTAAATCCCATGCTTGAAGCGCATCGCCTATTTTTACGAATGATTTATTTAAATCGTTTTCTGCTAAATAATAAACGGCACTTCCTGAAATCAAATAAAGTAAATTATTAAATCGTAAAGCATCAAAATACGGAGGACCTTCCAGTCCGGTATATTCATTCCATGTAGTAAAGGGTCCGGTAAAGTCGGCACGGTAAATTCCGTCATCGTCATTTGAAAACCATAAAGCTCCTCCGTCTTTATCTGAGTTACTGAATATTGAATAAATATAATGCTGAGGTAATCCGGTTTTCTCTGTCAAGTGCTTTATTATTTTTCCGGATTTATTTAGAATGATAATACCGTTGTTAAATGTGCCTAAAGCAATTGTTTCGTCATTCAGCATGTCGGCTGTATAGGGAGAGCTTTCAGATATCAGCAGGTCATTTTCGGTAGTAAATTTTGATATCGCATCGCTTTTCTTTTGGGTATCATAAATGAATAAACCCATGCTTCTTGTAATTATTAAAATTTTAGTCCCATCATAAGGTAACATACCGTATATTCTCTCAAAAGCAAACTGTTCTCCGCCCGGTATTAAAATTGCTTTATCGTCTTTTACGACCGATAAACCTTTTTCCCATTCTCTGATATAAAACTGATTGTTAACAGAAAACGACAAGTGAAATGTTGATTTTTCCGGTTTTATAAAATTTATTTTATTCAGTAAATTATTGGATTTATCAATCTTTAGAGGAAGTTCAGTGTAAAATACTTTTTCGAAACTTTGAAAATAAATTCGATTACCTGCAATTAGTGTTTTCCAAACAGAAGAAAAATCAAATTCCGGATTTTTTTTATAGTAATTTAAAAATAATGAGTAGAAATTTAATTTTCCTAAGGAATCGGGTAATAAAACACCGAAATCGCTTTCTGCTCCGTAAAATACTAATCCGCTTTTATCAACGGCTAAGGATTTAATTATTGTGCTGTTCGGGTTGTTATAGGTTTTCCAGTTTTTCCCGTCAAATGTTTTTACCCCTAAATTACACCCAAAATACATAATACCTCTCCGGTCTTGGGTTATTGCCCATACCTGGCCGGATTCTCCGTAATCTTTATCAGTATATTTAACAAGCAAAGGCAAACCATCCTTATTCACTTGTGCAAGGGTATTGATGTTTACAATAAATAAAACAGAGATGAGCAAAAATATGTTTTTCATTTACATAGCATTTAATTAATATTTTCTCAATTATATTTAACTGAAAAAATTAAGTATTTTTATCGTTACAAATCTTGTGCAATTTATAACAATATTTTAGAAAAAACTTTTTTTTGTGTAATGAATTTAAGCTTTATTTCTTTTTAGGTTAATTTATCGCTAATATTTCAATTTCTTTTTAAGGAACAAAAATCATTTTATTTCTTACAAATGTGTTTGTAGAAATTAAGATATTGTAATAACCGGTATTATAAAGAAAAGGGACTTTCGTGGTTTTACATCTTCCGGCTTTTTTATTTAATAATAATTTTCCTGATATATCAAAGCAGTTGATACTTGTAATTTCGTACTGATCCGGGTTTAAAATTGTAATAAAACCGTCATTATAAAACACTTCAATATTTTTCATCTGTAAATCTTGCACAGAGCTAAACGCATTTTGTTCTCCGCCGGTAAAATCGCCGAACTCAGAAACCTGCCCGGAAAACATTAAATTAGACGCTTTATTTAATATATTCCAAGTTCCTGTCCAAAGTCCGCCGTATATTTCTGACTCTGAGCCGACTATATCGTAGGTGTTGTAATGAAACACTAAATCGCTTATAAAATTTGTAATCCCTACTGAATTTATAGTCCAATATCGATTAAGATAATCGGCAGAGGAATTATTGTCGGGATGTTTATTGCTTTCAACATCAACGGAATAATAAGCATTCGTGTATGTTCCTGAATTAAAAGCAATTTCAACAGGAGAGTAGGTTTCGGAATTTCCTATCGGGAATAGTATATCATCGTTATTTTCAATTTCTTTTATCAACTTACCGCTTCCGTTAATATCAATCATATTATTTGAAGAAAAATTTCCGATAATTGACGAACCGGCACTTAAAACCAAATTGTTATCGTTTAACACTAAACTACCGTTTTGTATGTTTAACTCATCTTCAATAAAGAGGTTGGATTCAAGACTTATATTATTTGAATTGTTAACAAGCATGTTTGAAAAACTGCTGTTTGTTGTTCCGCCTATTGTTTGTTCGTTGTTTCCGCTAAAAACAACAGTTACATTAAATAAATCATCAGATGAATTATTAATATAGTCGGCATTATTTATTTTAATATAAGCATTGTTACCGCTTAATTTTGCACCTGAGTTAATTATAATTCCTGTTTGAGAATATCCTTGAAAAACAATACCTATAAACAAAAAAATGAATATTTTTTTCATCTGTCTAAAAATTTATAATTAATTAATATTCTGCAAATTGAATGCACATACTTATTTATAAAACTTGTTTTTCCCCGCAGATAG
>DYOF01000175.1 GCA_020720665.1 Acetofilamentum sp.
GAATCAACAACATGTATTCCGCAATCTCTCATTATCTGTTTTTTTGCTTGTGCCGTATCAGCTTTTCCGCCGATAATAGCTCCGGCATGTCCCATTCGTTTCCCTTTCGGAGCGGTTTCGCCGGCAATAAACCCTACTACCGGTTTTGTTCCGTGTGCTTTAACCCATTCAGCCGCATCAGCTTCCATATTGCCGCCTATTTCACCTATCATTACAATTCCTTTAGTTTCCGGGTCGGCTTCAAATAATTTAATTGCATCTAAAGTTGATGTGCCTATAATAGGGTCTCCGCCGATACCGATGGCAGTTGTTTGTCCTAAACCTGCTTTAGTAATCTGGTCAACAGCTTCATAGGTTAATGTTCCGGATTTAGAAATGATACCTACCGATCCTTTTTTGAATATAAAACCGGGCATAATACCGATTTTTGCTTCTTCAGCTGTTATAATACCGGGACAATTCGGACCGATTAAAGTCGTATCTTTGCCGGATAAATATTCTTTTACTTTTACCATATCGGCAGTTGGAATTCCTTCAGTAATTGCAACAATTACTTTGATGCCCGCATCTGCCGCTTCCATGATTGCATCCGCTGCAAATGCAGGCGGAACAAAGATAATGGAAACATCGGCTCCGGTTTTTTTAACAGCATCTTCAACGGTATTAAAAATCGGTTTATCTAATCTGAATTGACCGCCTTTTCCCGGAGTAACTCCTCCGACTACGTTTGTTCCGTATTCAATCATTTGGGTGGCATGAAAAGTTCCTTCGTTTCCGGTAAAGCCTTGTACAATGACTTTTGAGTTTTTATTTACTAATACGCTCATTTATAATTAGTTTATAATTTATTAAAATTGAAAGTACAAAATTAATTTTTTAAACTGATTATTCAAAAAAAAATAAAATGTTTGAAAACAAGGTATCGAAATATGATGATAAGTAAAACATTTCTGTGAGTTAAGACTGATGTAATATACTTTCTTCTTTCGCTTTTTTATAAACATCTCATTTGTTGTTTATTAATTGCAGAAAAAATATATCTTGAAACTTTGTCATGCCATTTATCCATTGTTCTTTTTTCCCGGTTATCTTAAAATTTAATTTTTGAAAGAGGTTTAAACCGGCTTCGTTGTCAGTCGCGACATTGCAATATAATTGATTTAATTTTAGTATGTTAAATGAATATGCGATTAAAAGTTTAACGGCATTATATGCATACGATTTTCTTTGTTCATTTTGTTTTATTATTATGCCTATGCCGGCTCTTAAATGTATCGGGTCATAGTCAAATAAATCAATTAAACCGATAATGGTTTTATTTTCTTTATGTTCAATAACAAATCGGACTTGTTTGGTTGTAAAAATATCTTGGTGTGAGTTTTTAATATATTGTTCTAAAATATACTTGGAATACGGTGTAATTGTATTACTGATTTCCCAATAATTTTCAAAATTTTCTGTTTGATATAAAAAATCAATATCTTCAGGTTCTAAACTTCTTAATCGGATGTTATAATTTTCAAGAGTTTTCATAAAAAAAGTTTTTACAAATGTAAAAATATATCTATATTTCGGAGTTTAATATCAGAGGAATAAAAAATAAGTGGTTTTTTATAAAGAAATGCAACTATTTTTTATGTATGTATGTCTGATATTCAGAATGTTTTGACTTTTAATCCGGTTTGATGTAAGAGCTTTGTTTACAGGTAATTATATGTTTATTTTAATTCGGTTAAACCCTAATTAAAAGTAAAAAAAAATTTAACTTATTGAAAATTATAAAAATAAACACATGAAAAAGTATCTTCTAATTACTTTGTTTATTAGCTTAAATTATTTTTTAAGCGCCCAAAATACACCGACATCAAATGATAATACGGTTACTACTTTGGAAGACAACGATAAAGTTTTCGTTGCAGGTGATTTTCCGTATGCAGATGCAGATGGTGATCCGTTTACACAAATTCAAATAAGAAGTCTTGAGTCTGTCGGTACTCTATATTTTGACTCTGACAATGATAATATTATTGACGGGGGAGAAGACGTAATATTAAACGATGTGATATTGGTTGTAAATATTACACAACTTAAATTCAGACCGGTAGCAGATGGTAACGGACTCGGATATGACAGTTTTGATTTTATGGTTCATGACGGAAATGACGGATACAGTCCGAATCAAACGATGACAATAGATGTTACTGCGGTTAATGATGAACCTTCATTTACAGCAGGAGCAAATCAGGCAGTATTAGAAGATGCCGGAGCTCAAAGTGTAATCAATTGGGCAACAGCTATCAGTATGGGACCTGCTGATGAAGCCGGACAAACCCCTACATTTAATGTTTCAAATAATAACAATGCTTTGTTTTCTGCTCAACCTGCAATTAGTGCAGTCGGCACATTAACTTATACAGCGGCAGCTAATGCTTCGGGTGTGGCTATTGTTACTGTCAGTCTTAGTGATGACGGCGGTACAGCTAACGGGGGCGATGATACGAGTCCGGGTCAAAATTTTCAAATTACGGTTACCGCTGTAAATGATTTACCTACCGGTGCCGATAATACCGTAAATTGTTTTGAAAACGCAACAGTTGTATTTGCTGCAGCACATTTCGGTTACTCTGATAATGACGGCGATCCGTTTACGCAGCTAAGGGTTTCAACCGTACCCGGTAATGGCTCATTATGGATTGATACTGACGGAAATGGTTCAATAAACGGAGGAGAAAGTCCGCTTGCACCGAGTAATATTGTTCCGATAGCCGATATCAGCGGCGGTAGGCTAAAATTCATTCCTAATCCTGATGAAAACGGAAGTCCATATACAACTTTTGATTTTAAAGTTCATGACGGAATTGAATTCAGTACACTAAGCTATACAATGACAATTAATGTATTAGCCGTAAATAGTGAACCGTCTTTTACAAAAGGAGCGAATCAAGTTGTGAATGAAGATGCCGTAGCTCAAATTGTTAATAGCTGGGCAACTGCTATCAGTGCCGGTGCTGCTGATGAAGCCGGACAAACTCTTACATTCCATATTTCAAATAATAACAACGGTTTATTTGCCGTGCAACCTGATGTTGATGAAACAACAGGTAATTTAACATACACTCCGGCAGCAAATGTTTTTGGTGTTGCAACAGTTACACTTTATATTACAGATGACGGAGGAACAGCAAACGGAGGAGATGATACAAGCCCTTCTCAAAATTTTACAATTACCGTTA
>DYOF01000035.1 GCA_020720665.1 Acetofilamentum sp.
TTTTATTAAATACATAGCGAATAAAAATTATTTCAAGTAATAAAAAAAACAAAGCACTAATTATAAACAATTTCCACAATGGGTTTCCTCTGTTTTCTTTAAGAATATCTTCATTAAGAAGAGTTTTACTTTGTTTGATAATTGAGAAATTTGTAAGTGATTTTTTTTCAATTTCGCTGTTAATTTCGTCAGATGTATATTTTTCAAGATTTGATTCTGTACGATTATAATTCAGAGAAAATCCTTTAATGGTTTCATTACCGTTTTTAATTAAATAATGTCCGGCATTTGTTATCAGATTATTCAAAAACAATCGTTTATGGTAGCCTTCAATTGTTGATATTAAAGGAATTATATCAATTGTATTATCTGTATTAACAATATGTACCGGTTTATCTGAATTGATATCTTGAATGGTATATTGAATAGCTTCTTCATTTCCTATTGTATAATAAGCAGGTTCAAAATTATTATGAAAAAACACCATATTATATAGTAAAGAAGCCCAAATCGGATGATATACCAAGTTTCCGGATGCAGCATCGGCAGATTGAGCAAAAATATATACAAGACCGGAACCTACTGATGATGCAAAAATTAATTTGTCATTTTTTTCAGAAAACAAAATGGTTTCTTCATTTTTATCTGTTTGATTACTGAATTTTAAATACTTATTGAAATATGGTAATTCAGGATTTTTTTCTTGGGCTTTGAATACGTTTTTTAAAATTTCTGCTTTATAATTAATTTTTTCGGCATATATTTTTAAAGTATCAAATTCTGTAATATAATTTGTACCCAATTTATTAAAAAGTGTGTTGTATGATTGCATATTGATGTCAATGCCCGGAAAAATAATTAAAGTTCCTCCTTCATTTACATAACTATATAAGTCTTGTATTGTTTTATCTGAAAAAGAGCTGATGTTATCAATTATAAGCGAATTGTATTTTTTAAAATTTTCAGAAAGAGAGCTTTGAAAATCTGAATATTTTATAATTACATTTTTTTGTTCGGCAAATACGTTTTCTAAAAACTTATTATGGGTTTTGTTACTTAAAATTAATATGTTATGTGTTTTTGTAATATCAAAATTAAAATAGAAGATATTGTCAAAACTAACAGGAAAATCAGTAATTTCAATTCTTCCGTTTATAATTCCGCTTGAATGATTCGTGAAATTTATTTGTTTTACTATTGTTTCTGAGGCATCAATGTTGAAAAATTCGGCAGATTTCAGGGTGTCGTTTAAATAAAGTTTTATAGGCAATTCTTGATAGAAATTTTCAGAACGATTGCTTATTTTAACGAAAATTTTATCTTGTTGCCCCATCGGTCTGTATGGTGAATCAAACCAAACCGAATCGATAAAAATATTATCGGTGTTTTCAGATTCGAGCGGAACTAATACGATATCAGCAATTGAATCTGTTTTAAAATTTTCAATATCAGAAGTGCATTTCTGAAAATCAGAAATCAAATATATTTTAATTTTTGACGATGTGTTATTTTCTTCACCGTTAATATATAATATGCGTTCTATAACTTCTGAAAGAGGCGTTACTTTTGGTGAAAGTTTTATTTCTGAAATAAAATCTTTTATTTGTTCTTTTGATACAAAGTGTTGATGTTTTTGGTCAAAATCATTAGTAAGGAAAATAAATTTACTTTGTTCCGGATAGGCATCAATAATTTGAAACGCTTTTGATTTAGCCGATTCTGATATTTTTCCGTATTTGCTTTCTGCTTCTGTACTAAATGAGTTATCAATATATACGGCAATTTGGTCGCTTATGTTCTCTGTTTGATTTTTATACGGAATGTAGGGTTGTGAAAAAGCCAAAACCAAGGAACTGACAGCTAATATTCTTGAAATTAGAACTAAAATGTGTTTTAAATTTGATTTTGATTTTGTTTCTTGTTTTACATTTTTTAAAAAAAGAATGTTGCTGAAATAGATAGTTTTAAAACTTCTGAAATGAAACAGATGAATAATAATCGGGATAATTATTGCAAATAATCCGAATAAAAATGTAGGATAAAGAAAACTCATATTTACAGTTCAAATTGAAAAAATAAAATTAGAAAAATAAACGGTATCAAAAAACGAATTAAGAAATTATAAAGTTAAAGTCAGTTTTAAATTAAAACGCCTGCCGGTTAAATTTACAGGAATGGGATAATTATTCTTAACATCATTTGCCGCTATAGAAGTATTCGGTACAACATGTATCCATCGGTATGATATGGTGTTCTCAATATCGAGCATATTAAATACTTCAACGGTTAACCATAAGGATTTAAAACGCTTAAAAAATTGTGATTGAAGTTTATTTCGGTCTTCGATTAAAACTACCGAAGCTCCCAAATCAACTCTGTGATACGGTGCTGATCTGGAAATAGCTTTGTTCACAATATCTTTCGGAAACCCGAAAGGAAATGCAGAACCGTATATTAAATTCATATGTGCTTTAATATATTTATTGCCGGGAATATAATCTTGAATAAATAAATTCGCAGAAAATCGTTGGTCAGTCGGACGGGC
Source organism: Acetofilamentum sp. (assembly GCA_020720665.1). GTDB lineage: Bacteria > Bacteroidota > Bacteroidia > Bacteroidales > JAADGE01 > JAADGE01. Next base: position 2,546 of record DYOF01000035.1, read on the forward strand.
TTTGTAGGCTTCAATTTCTGAATTAATTTGAATCAATTCTTCTGTTTTTAGTAATGAAAGGCTTAACCATGAATCGATACCGGGTACAAAATCACCCATCAATTTAATATCAATTCCGCCTGTGTATCCTGATGTTCTTACATCGGCATAATATCTGACTCTGACATTATCCATTTCAAACGGAATAATATTTTTCAAATTTTTAAAATAAAGTTCAGTATATAAATGCATATTTCGTCCTAAGGCTTTGAATTTGAAATTATGCCCTAAAACGTAATGAACTGATTTTTGTGCCGAGCTGTTTGTTGATAAATTTCCGTCAAAATCTCTTATTTCTTTATAAAAAGCTGCTTGGTTATAAATTCCTGTCGAAAAGCGAAAAACGTGTTTATTTTTGTTATTTGATTTAATAGCCAATGCTAATCTCGGACTGAATAACAATTCGTCTGAATAATCTGAATAATCACCTCTTAATCCGGTAACTACTTCATAATGATAATAATATGAAGAGAAATTAATTTTGTCCTGAAAATAAGCAATATATTTATTACTTGTAATAGAATTGCTTGCTTTAATGTTTTCTGAAAGGCTTAACTCAACCGGATTAACAGGTATTGAATAGCTTGCAGAATCTTCTAAAACCCATTCGTCAATATTATCGTTTATTTGTTCATATTTATGTGTTAAACCCCAATTAAAATAATTTTTACCGGTTTTGTAATAGCCTGAAAGAGAGCTGTTAATACCTATAACACTTAAATAATTTCTGGCATGTCTCATATATGCTCCGTTTCCTAAATTTAAAAGGCTGTCACCTGCGTTTTCTGAGCTTATATCTTTATTCAGTTCGTTCAAATTATAAAAAGCTATGATATCAAATGTTTCTGTTTCAAAGGCTTGAAATCCGGAAAAATTTAATGTAAAATTCAAATTTTTATGCGGATGCACATCAAACGAAATCGCTTCGGTATGTGAAAAAAACCGGTCGTTTTCCTGACCGGTAAAATTAACAGTTAAGGATTTTAAACTTTGAATTGAACCAAAATTTGTTGTGCCGCTTTCAGGTATAAATCTGAAATTATTATCAGAAATATTTGCCAAAATGTTTATCGACAAATTTGTATTTAATGTGTAGCTTAAATAGGTTTGAAAATCGATAAACCGAGGGTTGTAAAAACCTTTCGTTTCTAAAGAATTTAGAAGATATCGAGTGGTTTTATAACGTACACTTCCGATATAACTGAATTTTTTATTTTTTGAAATATTTTGATAATGAGCTGTTGCTCCTAATAAACTGATTGACCCTGATACTTCTTCTTCTTTAGCTTGTTTGTAAACAATATCTAAAACGGATGATAGTTTTCCGCCGTAACGGGCTTCAAAACCTCCTGCTGAAAATTTTGCTTCGCTGACAAGTTTCGGGTCAATAAAACTTAATCCTTCTTGTTGCCCCGACCGAATTAATTGGGGGCGATAAATTTCAATCCCGTTTACGTAAACTAAATTTTCATCAAAACTACCACCTCTCACGGAATACTTTGAACTTAATTCATTCCTTGATGCGGTAACTCCGAGTTCCGTTTTAATTAAACTTTCAATTCCGCCGGTAATAGAAGGCAAAACATCCGCAATTTTTGTGTCAACAGATATAATTCCGGTCGAATTAATTTTTTCTGCTTCAATAATAACTGCATCTATGTTATTTGATGTATTAATTTCAATATTTAAAATAATTTCTTTTAAATCCGTTTCAGGTATTCTAATTATTTTTTCGTCTGAATCAGCCGGTTTGAAATGCAATGTTTTATAAGTTACAGGAAAAAAAATTGAGTATTCTCCCTCAAAGTCAGATGATGAGGTATATTTACCGTCTGCAGTATATATATTAACAAACGGTAATGAATTACCTGATTCATCTGAAACTCTACCATTTATTGTAATCGTTTGTGAATTAATAATTAAAGGAAAGAAGAGAATAACTATCAGGCTTAATTGCTTCATTCGAAAAAAAAGATTAACTTTGTTAATTCATTAAACTGAATATTTAACAATTTATTGCAAATGTAATTTTTAAATATAATTTTTAGGTGATAACACAAAAAGAAATAGAATTACCCAAATTTAAAAGAGGGTTTCATATAATTACTGACCTAATTAAACAAACTATTTCACTCGAAGGAAACGGCATTTTGCATATCTTTATCAAGCATACTTCAGCCGGTTTGATGATTAATGAAAATGCCGATCCGTCTGTTAGAGTTGATTTTGAATCTGTATTTAATCGGTTAATTCCTGAATCGGAACCATATTATACACATATTTCTGAGGGTATTGATGATATGCCTTCACATGTAAAATCGGCTATTATAGGAAATTCTTTAAGTATTCCGGTAACAGGAGGAAAATTAAATTTAGGTATTTGGCAGGGAATTTATCTCTGCGAATTTAGGAACCATGCTTTTAATCGAAATTTAATACTGACTTATTATTCATAGTTTTGAATAATAAAATTTATACTTGCGTAATAATTATTTTTTATATAATTTAGCGATAATCTAAAATTAAAATGATGTATTTAACACAAATTATTCAACAATTTGAAACGCATGAGCAAATTCAAAATTTAGATTTAAATAATCAAGAACATTTAGATAAACTTCAATTATTATCAGATAAAATCTATAATGATGCCAATTTAACAGAAGAAATTGATACTCTTGAAACAGAAATGTTAAAAGACGCCTCAAATTATTCACTAATTGCACATACGGCTGTTAAAATTGCTAAATCAAAAAGAATATTAGCCCAAATTGAACAAAACATTCATATTTCTGTTGTTATAGCGCTATACAACGAAGATTTGATAAAAATAAATGATACTAAAAATGATGCCTTTGAATTTATTTTCCGTGAGAAAATAAAACAAATGAATGATTTAACTTTTGGTTTAGATAGAGTAACATGGGATATGATAATTGTTGATGATTGTTCTTCTGAAAATTATAAAAAAAAATCAGAGCAAATTATTACAAAACATAATCAAAGCGGAAATACAGAATATTTACAATTGAAAGAAGCCGTTAAGCAAAACTATGAACCGCATAAAAACCTTAACGAATCAGAGAGTCGAGGAAAAGGAAGTGCCGTTAAATTCGGAATGTGGTATGCCGCACAAAAACAGATGAAAAACCATTATATCATTTATACTGACGCAGATTTAACAATACATTTAGGACAATGCGGTTTATTAATAGATAAAATTGTAAATGAAGGCAAAAATGTTGCAATTGCATCAAGAAGAGAACCGGAATCCGTTATAATAAAAACCGGAAAACGTAAAATCGCTGAAAGATTGTTTATTTATATGTGGAAACGCATGCTGAAACGATTAAATTATATTGTTGATACACAATGCGGTTTAAAAGCGTTCAAATCAGAAATAATAAATGATTTAATTTCCGTAAATATTGAAGAAAAATCTGCATTTGAGATAGAATTACTTTTAAAAGCTGATATTTTAAACAGAAATTCTATTGCAAAAGTACCGATTGCATGGATAAATAATTCAGAAAATATAGAACCGGAAAAAGAATTTTACCTTGAAATGTTAAAATCAACAGCTCAAATGTATCATAAATATTTGCCTGCTAATGCCGTTTCGCATAAATTTGCATATTTTATTAAAAACTTAAATGAAAACGACTGGAATGTTTTAACCGAACATGTACCCGAAGGAATTCAAATCAAATCACCCATTCATTATGATATTTATTCAGAAATAACGGTTGATGATTTTAAACACATATTAGAATCAAATTAAAATGATTACAATAAATAAAATAAACACAAAACAATTATGGTAGATTTTTCATTAACAAAAGAACAACAAGCAATTGTTGAAAAATATCGCGATTTTGCAGAGCGAGTTATTATTCCGGTAAGAGCAAAATACGATTTGAGCGGAGAATTTCCGTGGGAAGTTGTAAAAAAAGCTTATGATGAAGGTTTAATTAATTCTCAAATTCCAAAATCACTCGGTGGTGAAGGTTTAAATATTTTTGACAGTCAGCTTGGTTCAGAAGAATTAGGAGCTGCATGTGCCGGAATAGGAATAAGTATTGATGCTAATATGCTGGCACTGACGCCTTGGGTGGTTGCCGCAACTGATGACCAATTAAAACGATTTATGGGGCGGTTGAATGAAGAGAAAGGTGCAGCTGCTTATGCTTTAACCGAGCCGAATGCAGGTTCGGACGTTGCCGGAATTAAATCAACAGCTATAAAAAAAGGCAATAAATATATTTTAAACGGTCATAAACGATTTATTACTAACGGTGAAGTTGCAACATTTCATACCGTATTTGCCCAAGTTGACCCCGAACGCGGAGCCAGAAGTTTATCTTGTTTTGTAGTCCCCACAGATTTACCCGGAGTTGAAATCGTTTCTCGCTTAGATAAAATGGGACAACGCGGTTCCGTACAAAATGAAATTATTTATAAAGACGTTGAAGTACCCGTTGAAAATTTATTAGGAAGTGAAGGAGAAGGTTTCTTAATCGGTATGAAGACTTTTGACAGAACCCGAACCGGTGTAGCCGCTTTAAGTGTCGGAATTGCTCGTTCCGCATATGAAACAGCAAAAGATTGGGCTAAAAACAGAATCCAATTCGGAAAACCGGTCACTGCAAATCAAGCCGTTGCTTTTATGTTGGCTGAAATGGCTACAAAAGTTGAATTATCTCGTTTAATTACTTGGAAAGCAGCATGGTATTACGAGCAAGGTTTAAAAACGCCCGGAACGTATTCTGCAATGGCGAAATATTATGCTTCGGACGTTGCCATGGAAGTAACTACCGATGCCGTTCAAGTTATGGGCGGTGACGGATATTCAAAGGCTTTCGGAGTTGAAAAGATGATGCGGGATGCAAAATTATGTCAAATTTATGAAGGTACTAATCAAGTGCAACGATTGGTAATTTCAAAAGGTGTTTTAAAATAATTGTTTGATTAAAAGCGATTTAAAATTTATAAGTAAATGGGAGTTCTTAAAATTTAATCTTTAAAACTCCCTTTCATAATTTCTTGTGTTCAACCATAGTAAACGCTCAGATTTATACTTTTACAATAGATAAATCCGATTTTTTAAATTTATCTTCCTCAAATGAAGGAAGTTTTTTGTCGGTAATAATAATATCTATTGAAGCAATATCGGTAATTTTGGCAAAACTTCTTTTTCCGAATTTTGAAGAATCTGAAACAACAATTATTTTTTTTGCAATTTTAATCATTGTTCTGCTCAAAGCAGCTTCATATAATACAGGGGTGGTTATGCCGTAGTCATGGCATATTCCGTCTGCACCTATAAATGCTACATCACAATTATAATTCAATAAATTACTCTCGGCAACAGGACCTACCAACGACCGCATTTCTTTACGTAATATTCCCCCGATTATCACAACTTCAATGTCATTAAAATCAGCAACTATATCAGCTATCGGCAAACTGTTTGTAATAATTTTCAATCCTTTAAAAATTTTCAGGTTTTTTGCTAATTCAATTGTTGTTGAGCCTGAATCCATAACTATTGTATTTCCGTTTTGAATGAATTCAGTGGCTTTTAAACCTATTCGTTGTTTTTCCGATAAATTTGTGTTTAACCTTTGATTAAGATTATAATCAAACGTACTTAATTGTTTTTTTAATGCACCGCCTCTTGTCCGAACCAACAAACCTTTCTTTTCTAAGTGTTTCAAATCATTTCTGATTGAAACTTCGCTTACTTTATATCTTTCACTGATGTAACTTACTGATGTTTGCCCTTTTTCATTTACAATATCAATGATTTCTTTTCGACGATGCAAAGTATTTCCTTTCATTTTAGCAGTAATTATATAAAATGCAAATTTATAAAATGTTTTATAATACTTTAATAATATTATAATTTTATTCTTATATATAACTGATTGAATTGATTACATATATATTTAACTCATAAAACTATTATTTAAAATAAAAAGCATAAGGATATGAAAGATATAAAAACTTTTAAATAATTATAAAAAAATTTGCTTAACTTATAATTTCTTATTAAATTTACAAAAAATTAATATTAAATGAACAGTACACATTATACATATTCGGAAATCAGGCAACAGCCGGCTATATGGAAAACCGTATATAATTTGATAAAAAGCCAAAAAAACGAAATTACTTCATTTTTAGACAAGGTATTCTTTGACGATAAAGCAGTTGAAATAATCATAACCGGTGCCGGATCTTCTTTTTTTGTTGCCGAAACATCTGCCGTAATTTTCCAAAAAAATACAGGGTTTACCGTTAAAGCAGTCTCTTCAACGGAATTAGTAACACATCCGGATTTATATATAAATAAGGGTAAAAATAATTTATTGATTTCCTTAGCACGTTCGGGAAACAGCCCGGAAAGTACCGCTGCAATCGTAAATGCCGAGCTGGTAAGTGAAACGATTTCACACCTTATTATTACGTGTAACAAAACCGGAAAATTAGCAACCGACAGAAACGAAAATAACTCGTATGCAATAATATTACCCGAAGAAACCAATGACAAAGGTTTAGCAATGACAAGCAGCGTAAGCTCAATGATTTTGGCTTCTTTGCTCGTAAGTAACATTAAAGATATCGAAAATCTTTCCGGTATCATTCATAAAATGGCTGATTTTGGTGAGTTTCTTTTGACTGATTATTCCTCAAAACTTAAAGATTTTGCAGCAAATAAATTTTCAAGAGCTGTTTTTTTGGGTTCCGGGGCATCCGTAGGTATTGCAAGAGAAGGGCATTTGAAACTTCAAGAACTTACAGACGGCAAGATTATATGCACATTTGACTCTTTTCTCGGGTTCAGGCATGGTCCGAAAGCGGTTGTGAATAACGAAACACTGATGGTTTATCTTATGTCAAACAATGAATATGTTCGAAAGTATGAAAAAGATCTGGTAAATTCTGTTCAAAACGAACAAAAACCAAATTATTCAATCATAATTTCCGAATCTTTCGAAAGCTTTCAAAATATAAGTTTAACTATTTCGATGAATACAACCGAAAGTTCTTTGCCGGAGGAAATCCTCAGCATTTGCAGCCTTATTCCGATACAATTATTAGCCTATTATAAATCCCTTGAATATGGTTTAAATCCCGACTCACCCTCTGAAAGAGGTGCTATTCACCGAGTTGTTCAGGGAGTCAGCATTTATCCCTATAAAAAATTATTAAAAACAAACACTAACGCATAATAAATTAAGCGGAAATACTATGATGCCAAAAACCGAGAAACTGTTGCAAATTATTGATTCTGAATATAAAAAAACCGGAATTAAACGTACTTTGTTTGCTGCTTGCCCAAATTCAATTTCCGTTATAAAAGCTGCAATTCGTTCTGCAAAAAGAAATAATGCCCCGATAAAATTTGCGGCTACACTGAATCAAGTCGATTTTGATAAGGGTTACACCGGAATGACGCAAAAAGAATTCGTTCAAACAATAAAACTCGAATGTAAAAAGATAAACTTTAACGGACCTGTTATCATTGCCATTGATCACGGCGGACCTTGGCTTAAAGATAAAGACCGTTTAGCCGGCTTGACTTATGAAGAAACACTCAATAACGTTAAGAAATCTATGATAGAGGCAGTTCGTGCAGGATATGACTTATTGCACGTTGATCCAACCGTTGATGTAAGTTTACCCGAAGGCGAAATCATTTCAATTGAAACCGTTGCCGAAAGAACCGCTGACATTATAGCCCATGTTGAAAATTTCAGAAAATCAAATAATTTTCCCGCAATTTCTTATGAAGTAGGAACGGAAGAAGTACACGGCGGTTTAGCTGATATGAACGTTTTTAGACGATTTTTTGAATTATTGAAAAAAAATTTGGTTCAACTGGGATATCCTGATGTTTGGCCCGTGTTTGTTGTTGCAAAAGTAGGAACTGATTTACATACAAGTACATTCGATTCAGAAGTTGCAAAGCAAGTTGTTAATGCAGCTCGTGAATATGCTTGCTATATTAAAGGGCACTATTCTGATAATGTTACAAACCCCGAAGCATATCCCCAAACAGGTATGGGAGGCGCAAATGTTGGTCCCGAGTTTACCGAAAATGAATATGAAGGTTTAGAAGAATTGATAAATTTAGAAACAGAGCTTTACAAAAAAGATTTAGTTCCTTATTTGTCTGATTTTAAAGAGATATTATGGAAAGCAGTTATCAATTCAAACCGTTGGAAAAAGTGGTTATTTGAAGAAGAAAAAGGGCTTGATTTCTTCAATTTAAAAGAAGACAGGCAAGTTTGGTTAATCAAAACCGGTTGCAGATATATTTGGGCAAATCCGGAAGTGTTTGCAGCAAGAATAAAATTGTATGAAAATTTGGAAATAAACGGTATAAATGCAGAAGAAATCGTAATATCCAAAATACAAAGAAACATGGACAAATATTTTTTTAGTTTTAATTTGGTAAATTTTAATGATTGTGTAATTATGGCTTAACAGTATATTGCTGTTAAGCCTTTTAACTGAAAAAACGGAATTTAGAAAAATGGAAAAAAAATTTGATATTCTGGTGGTTGGTGAGTTGAACATTGATTTAATATTAAACGGTATTCAAAAAGAGCCGGAAATAGGAAAAGAAATTTTAGCTGATACAATGACTCTTACGCTGGGAAGTTCATCAGCAATTTTTGCGTCAAATATCAGCACTTTGGGTTCAAAAGTTGCATTTGCCGGAAAAATCGGAAACGATAGTTTCGGTAACTTAGTTATCAATTCCTTAAAAGAAAAAAATATTAATACCGAGAATGTTTTTGTTTCAAAAGACAAAGTAACCGGTGCTTCAATAATATTAAATTATGATAACGACAGGGCAATTATTACTCATCTCGGTGCAATAGCTTGTCTTTCGGCAGATGACATCTCTGATGAACTCCTTGCAAATGCAAAGCATTTACATGTTTCGTCAATATTTTTACAAGAAAATCTTAAAAAAGGTATCATTCAATTATTCGGTAAAGCTAAAAGCTTGGGCTTAACAACTTCATTAGACATTCAATGGGACCCTGCGGAAAAATGGGATATTAACTTTGAAGAACTCCTGCCTTTAACCGATATTTTCTTGCCGAACAAACAGGAAATTACAGCCCTTACAAAAGAAGATGATACAGAAAAAGCACTCGACAAATTAGGACACGTTTCTAATATTATTGCCGTTAAATTAGGAACAGAAGGGGCAATAGGCATGAAAAAAGGCATTAAAATAATAGTCCCTCCGTTTTTAAATGAACATGTTGTTGATGCAATAGGGGCAGGCGACAGTTTTAACGCCGGATTTATATATAAATACTTAAAAGGTGAAGGGCTGCAAGAATGTTTAGAATTCGGTAATCTTACAGGTGCTGTAAATACTACTGCATCGGGAGGGACGGCAGCTTTCTCGAATTTAAGTAACGTAAAGCAAACTGCCAAAGAAAAATTTAATGTAATACTTTAAAACAAATGACATTACAAGAAAAATTATATAGTTTAAAAAAAACGGATAAAGCTGTCTTAGCTGCTAATTTTTACAATTTTGAAACCTTAAAGGGAATTTTAGAAGCGGCTCAGTCATGCAACCAACCCGTTATATTGCAATTGACACAAAGCTCAATAGACTACATGGGCTTACAAAATGCAGTGAGCATGGCAAAAACAGGCTTAGATTTTTATAAAGTGCAAGGCTGGATACACCTTGACCATGCAAATAATTTAGAACTTGTTGAAGCTTGTTTAAAATCAGGCTTTGATTCGATAATGTTCGACGGGAGCGAATTGCCCTTTGATGAAAATATCAAGCTGACTAAAATTGCCGTAAAATCAGCCCAAAAATATAATGCAAACGTTGAAGCGGAATTAGGCTATGTGGCAAAACTCGGGCAAGATTCCGGGAAAGTGCAGTTTACTCAAACCAATGAAGCAAAGGTTTTTGTCGAAGAAACCGGAATTAATGCTTTGGCTGTGGCAATAGGCACAGTTCACGGTTTCTATAAATCAAAACCCGAGCTGAATTTTGAACGACTTTCAGAATTAAATGAAGCACTTGATATACCGTTAGTTATGCACGGTGCATCCGGAATTCCCAAAGAAGATGTCAGAAAAGCTGTGTCTCTCGGTATCTGTAAAGTAAATATTGCCACGGAAATAAAAAACACTTTTATATTAAACGTAAAAAAAATATTATCAGAAACAGATAATATTGATCTGCGTACATCATTTCCGGTAGCTATTGAAGCTGTCAAAATACTTATAAAAGACAAATTTAATTACGTAAATTAGAATGCATATGAAAAGCAAAATTATTCTTATTATTTTATTGTTTATTTCCTTTTCGGGATTTTCACAATATCAAGGAACTATTCAAGATACTGACAAAGAACCGCTTATAGGTGTAAAAGTGGCTATTTCAGGAACAAATGTCGGGACTATCTCTGATTTAGAAGGCAAATATGTCCTGAATGCAAACAAAGGAGATACTCTCATTTATGAATACTTTGGATATGAGAGTCAAAAAATTGTTGCAGCAGATAAATTGATTATTGATGTTATTTTGTACGAATCAGATTATTACGTTGAAGAAGTTGTGGTAATGGGTTATGACGTAAAGAATTTAACTGAAATTTCCAGTGCGGTTACAGTTGTCAGCGAGGAAGACTTGTTTGATGTTGCAACAAATGACATAGGTACCATGCTTCAAGGAAAGGTTTCGGGTGTTCAAGTTGTAAACAGTTCCGGGCAACCGGGCTCAGGTGCTCAAATTCGAATAAGGGGTGTATCCACCATAAAACCCGGAAATGATGAGCCTTTATACGTTGTTGACGGAATAATCGGTGGTTCTTTTGACCCGAATGATGTTGAATCGATTACTGTTTTAAAAGATGCCGGTGCCACAGGAATGTATGGTGCAAGAGCTAATAAAGGCGTATTAATAGTAACAACCAAATCCGCAAAAAGCGGAGATGCCGTGTTTAATTTTAAAACTAATTTCGGGTATAAGATTGCAAATCACGGCAACTTAAAAATGATGAGCAGTGAGGAATTTTATAATACAAGCTCCGAACTTTACAGAGATTATGATACTCATCAAATTGATTTAATTAAATTCTATCAATTTTATCCGCAAGAGCTGAAAACAAAAAATTTTAACTGGGTTAACGAAACATTTAAACCCTCGTTCATTCAAAATTATTATTTGTCAGCATCCGGCGGAACGGATAAAAGCAGATATTACATGAGTGCATCCTATTTTGACGACGGCGGCACATTTATGAACACAAGCTATAAACGATTAAATTTCAGACTGAATCAAATAAGCAAAATTTCTCCAAAATTTTCAATCACAAACAATCTGAATATAAGTGGTTCAAAAGGAACATACTACGATTATATGAGCATGTACTATTCATATTTATCCGTTCCGTGGGATAATGCTTATGATGCTGACGGAAACCCTGTTTTTGTTGACGGAACTAATCACGATTGGTGGTCAAGAGATAAAATAAATCCCATACACTCAATTCAAAATTCCGATTACAACAGTAAAGGAGGGGGGATAAGCTACGACCTAAAATTTGAATATAAATTCTCTGACTTAATATCATTTAATTCCAATTCAAGAATAGGATTTAACACAGATAAAACGCACAATTTTGTTTCGCCTGCTGCTGCCGGAACCTATTTTGATAAAGGGTATATAAATGAAATACAGTCACTTTGGTACGGCGGAATAACAACGAATATGCTTATGATTAAAAAATCATTCAACAATCATGACATCAGGGGATTAATAGGTGTTGAAGGAGAAAATGGTTTTTATGAAGACCTGTCAGTTGAAGGAAAAAATTTACCTGCCGGATTTGACGTACCTTCTGTTGCATCAAGTGAACTGAAAATAGGAGGCAATAATTCCGAAGGCATTTCAACTTCTCTTATTTCACAAGTAAATTATAATTACTATAAAAAATATTTCTTAACAGCTTCATACAGAATTGATAAATCGTCAAATTTTCCTCCGGAACACAGAGTCGCAAAATTTCCCTCAATCTCTGCATCATGGATGATTAATCGAGAAAGTTTTTTTAATGGCAGCAAAGCTGTAAGTTTACTTAAATTACGTGCAAGTTGGGGAATTACCGGAGACCCGGACATAGGAGCAAACAGGTATATGGGCTTATTCAATTTAAGTTCACAATACAATGCTAATTCGGTTGCAACTCCGTTTCAATTGCAAAATTACGGTTTAACTTGGGAAAAAACCTATCAAACAAATATCGGTTTAGATGCAAATTTATTTAACAGAGTGAGCCTTTCTGTTGATGCCTATAATAACATAACGAAGGATTTGCTCGTATTAGTTGCTCAACCCTTATCACAAGGATTTGAGTTCAGATGGGAAAACCAAGGACAAGTTACAAATAAAGGAATTGAACTTGCTATGGATATAACTTTTATTCAAAAGCAAAAGCTAAATTGGTCATTTAATTTCTCCGGAGCATATAATAAAAATACACTTTCAGGTTTTGATGCTCCCATTTACAGGAATTTGTCAGGTATTACACAAGTATATGAAAACGATGTCGATATTTATACCTTCATGTTACCAAAATGGCTCGGTGTTGACGAACAAACCGGAGCACCTCTGTGGGAAAAATTTGAAACCGATGAAAACGGTAATATTATAAACAGAGAGCCGACCTCAAACTACGCAGATGCCGACCCTCAAAAAGTAGGTAAAGCCTTGCCCGATTTTCAAGGCGGTTTCGGTACGGAAATCAGTTACGGAAGATTTACTCTTTCTTCGTCTTTTGCTTATCAATACGGAAATAAAATCTATAATTTCACGCGAATGGGGATGGACCACGACGGGCATGAACCATACTATAACTATATGCAACCCAAAGACGATTGGGTAAGATGGGAAAAACCCGGCGATGCGGCAACCCACCCGAGTATGCAAAACAATGCACTTTCCAATCAAATATCATCACGATTTTTAGAAGACGGCAGCTTTATAAAAATCAGAAATATAATGCTTTCATACAATGTGCCTTTAAAAAATTTCGCAAAAAATAAAATTAAAGCATTAACACTCAGTTTAAGTGCAGATAATTTAAAATCTTTCACCAATTATTGGGGACAAGACCCCGAAGCCGCTCTTACGCAAGGCGACTGGGCAATGCCGGGGGTAAGCGATTTTAAATATCCCAACAGCACCCAATTTATTTTTAATCTTGATATTAAATTTTAAAATGAAAAAAATGAAAAATTTTATAAAATATTTTATACTTGTTTTGATACTTAGTGTCGGATTTCAATCGTGTAATTTTGATTTCTATCCGACCGACCAAATGTCATCGGGTTCAATTTCCGACAGCCCTGACGGTATCAGAAACGTAACAAACGGAAATTATGCACTGTTTAAAGACGGTGCGGAATTCAACGGGTTTGTTGACCTTAATAACTGCTATTTAAGACAATATTTTCAATTGTCCGATTTCTCTTCCGATGATGTTGTTTGCGGACAGATTACAGAAGATCCGTTCTTTTACAGTTTTACTTATACACATTCTCCGGCTCAATCTAACACTAAGTTTTTTTGGTATATGTCCTATAAAATCATCAGCGGTGCGAATACGGTTATTGAAATTTTGAATTTAAAAGACCATTTAAGCGATGAAGAAAAGCAATTACTCGGGGAAAATTATTTTTTAAGAGCAATAGCTCATTTTAATTTGCTTAAATTTTTTGCTAAACCCTACACACACAGTGATCCTAACACCAACCTCGGTGTTATTATCAGAGAATCAACCTCCGAAGACGGACAAAAAGCAAGAGCTTCCGTAAAAGAATGTTATGATTTTATAGAAACGGATTTAAAAACTGCCGCCGATTTAATGAATAATCCGAGAGGTGTTGAATTTGCTTCCAAAGAAGCCGCATGGGCTTTATTATCAAGATTATATCTTTACAAAGAAGACCACGATAATACAATTCTGTACGCCGACCGCGTTATCAATTCAGGCAAATTCAGTTTAGAAACAGTAAATTCATATCCGAGCCTGTTTCCGAACGCACAAGCAGCTTCCGAACCGATATTTCTTATTGCACTCACCTCTTCCGACAACAGAGGCAAATTCGGTTCAATTGCTTCAATGTATTATTCTGACGGAAATTCCGGATGGGGTGAAGAATTTGCATCGCCGACACTTCAAGAACTGATGGCTAATCACACAGAAGATATCAGATGGTCTTATATTGACACTTTATTCGCAGAAGACGGTGTTACTCAATCTAAGAAAAACGGTTTATACGTGTATTGGATAACAAAATTCTCCTTTCAAGACGGAGACCCCAACCTTAGTTCTCCGGTATTGTTAAGATTTTCTGAAATGTATTTGAATAAAGCCGAAGCATACGCTAAGCAAAACAACCCGACCGAAGCATTTAATAACATCAATGAAATTCGAAGAAACAGGGGGCTTGAAGGAGCTTTGATTACAGAAGTTCCGGCAGGAAAAACTCTTTTGGATATTGTTTTAGATGAACGAAGAATTGAATTGGCATTTGAAGGACACAGAACAACAGATTTATTCAGAAATAAAAGAAATGTTGAACGGACTTACTGGGGCTACCATTTACCCGGCATCACAATAGCCGACATTAATTTAGCTACCGATCCCTCCGGTTATTCGAACTTGATTATTAATTGGGATTCTCCGAGAAACGTTTATTATATTCCGGTTGACGAAATTCTGGCTAACAATCTTTGCGTTCAAAATCCTTAATGATTGATTTATGCTTTCTATGAAACCTAATATAAAATTCGCTCTTATGAAATCAATTTTTGCTGATTTATACCAGATTTTTTAATTTTAATTATTTTTAACAATTTAAATTATTTTTTATGAAAAACAAACAATTTTTTTTAATTCTGTCTTTTGCTCTTGCAATAGGAATAATTTTTACTTCGTGTAAAAAAGACCCCGTACCAATTGTAGGCGATGCTCTATTTACTTATGTTGTTGATGGTTATACGGTTACATTTACCAACACATCAACTGTTGAAGGAACTTATGCTTGGAATTTTGGTGACAGCAACACATCAACAGATGAAAATCCGGTTCATACTTATGCCGGAAAAGGTGAATATACCGTAGGACTTACCGTAACGGATGCAAACGGCGACCCGCACAGCATTTCAACAAAAATTGCTGTTGATAAAGCATCTCCCGTTAAGCTCGATGATAATTCGTTCAGCGACTGGACAACTGTTACAGGTGCAGCTTTTCAAGTAACACTTGGAGACACTTCGGGAGTAACAAAAGTTGCTAAATTTGATTATGATGCCGAATTTATTTATTCATATGTTGAATTTGAAGGGAATGTTGCCGATGTATTTCAATGGGATATGCTCGTTGATTATGACAATTCAATTGCTACCGGCGGAATTTCATGGATTTGGCCCATGTCAGGTGCCGATTTATTAGTTGAAGTTATGGAATTTACAACAACAAATTCTTATACGGGAGTTTTTGATTGGACAGGCGACCCGGGCGGTGCAGGATGGTATTGGACAGTAAATATGACCCTTCCGCAAGGTAACGTTGTAATTGGTCATATCGGTCAAGTTGGCAGTAATGTTGCCATTGAAATTGGTATGTCAAGAACTAAAATCCCGCATCTTGATAATAATGCTGTCGGATTCGGTTTATTCATCAGTGATGCAAGCTGGGCTGATATCGGCTACTCTCCGGATAAGGGCGTCGCAGCTTCTTTCTTTGTGCTGAATATGGAATAAGAATTCAAATAAGATGAAAGTTGTTTAAATGCAGCTTTCATCTTTTTTTAGCTTAAAATAATTTTAATAAATTAATTACCGGAAATCAAATGAAAACAAAAATATTGTTTCTGTCTTTTGCATTTTTATCTGTAATTTTCATTTTTTCATGCAAAAGAAACAAGCCCGAGCCTATAATTCCGGGTGATTCTCTAAAATGTGAAATTACAGAAGTTCAACCGATGACCGGTATTGTATTTTTTAGCAGCAACAGTACGTGCAGTATATGGAATGATGTAATTTCGCTGGAATTTTCTTATCTCAATTTTAATGACATTGTAACGGATGAAGATGTTTATGATTGGACAGCAGCAGAAAATTTATTAAATGAAATAGCATCAAGAAATCATCAAGCCGTTTTAAGGTTCAGATATACTTTACCTGGCGAAGAAACTACCGTGCCTGATTATATCAAGAATTTGCCCGATTATAATGAAACTGTCGGTACATCCGAAGGGAAAGAAACACATTTTCCGGATTGGACACATCAAGAGTTAAAAGACTTTACACTTGAATTTCACACAAAATTTGCCGAAAAATATGATAACGACCCGCGATTGGCGTTTATCGAAGTCGGATTCGGTTTATGGGCAGAGTATCATATTTACGATGGTCCGTTTGAATTAGGCGTAACATTTCCTTCAAAAGAATTTCAAACCGATTTTTTCTATCACCTTGGCTCAACCTATCAAAACTTATATTGGATGGTGGGAATTGAAGCACACGACGATGTATATTCTCCAATCGGCAGTAACCCGTCTATTAAAGAAGATAACGATTTCGGTTTATTTGATGACTCTTTCATGCACGCAAGCCACCAAGTTTGGAACGAATGGCTTTGGAATAAATTTGGCAGAGACAGGTACAAAAAAGCACCCTG
>DYOF01000036.1 GCA_020720665.1 Acetofilamentum sp.
AATTACACAAAAAAGCGAACATTAAAAGTTCGCTTTTTTTATATTTTATTTTCTCGTTTATGTTTCCATCGTTTATGTGTCCATAGCCAGTCAGGCGGGTTAGCTTTGATAATTTCCTCTAATTTACTCATATATTTTTGAGTGATTTCTCCTTCTTTTGAGTTCTGCGGATGCTCTTCAAATACTGAAATTTCAATTGTATAATAGCCTCTTTTAATACGCTGAATATTACCGAAAACTATCGGTAAATTATATTTTTTCGCATACGACTCTGCACCATGTAAACAGGCTGTTTCTTGATTTAAAAATTGAACCCAAACAGCTTTTTTAAGATTGGACGGACTTTGGTCTGAAACTAAAAAATAGATAACCGGTTTTTCATGTTTTTCCTCAAATGTTTTATGGGTATCATAAATTGAAACCAAATTCATGCCCCAAGCCCCTCTTGTTTTTTTAAAATATGCATCTATTAGTTTATTTGACAATGGTTTATATATTCCTACGCTTTTATGAATAAATTGAAAACCGAAACTGCTTACTCCCCACTCCCAATTTCCGTAATGGGCAGCTAATGCAATGACACTCTGCTCTTTATTATAATACTCTTCCATAAGTTCTTTATTTATAACCGGATATCTTTTTAAAAGAGCTTTTTTACTCATTGCCATTCCTTTTATTCCTTCTAAAAGGATGTCGCTTAAGTTTTTATAAGTCTTTTTCGCTATTTGTTTTATTTCAATATCAGATTTTTCGGGAAACGATTTTTTTAAATTTGTAAAAACTACCTGTTTTCTATATTTAAAAACACGGTATAAAAGGAAACTTAATATATCTGAATAAAAATATAAAAGCCAAAACGGCATAAAATAAAACGAAGCTGAAAGAATCCTGAAAAAGAAATACCCTATATAGTTCATAAGCTGATTGTTAACAGTAAATCATCAAATATAAATTAATTATTTTAAATAAAAATCAATGCAAAAGGCTGCAATATGTATGCAGCCTATAATTATATGCTTTAAAGAAATTCTTTAATTTTCAAGCAATTCAAAAGAGTTGAAAAATTTATCAACATTAGATTGAGTTGCATACGAACCGTCTCTCATTAAAGCAATTTGATACAATCGGTTGTTAACTAAAAATATTTTATAATTAACATAATACTGGCTGCTGTTTGCCTTAAATTCAATACCTTTATGTCCCTTATATGTAATTTGCTTTTCTTCTTTTATAACTGCTCCTAAATTACTTAAAGCGCCTTCTTTTGCTCCGTTTAACATTTCATCTTTATCACTTACTGCAACAATAGCTGACGGATAATCTGAATAGGCAATCATTTCAATTTCAGTTAGACTTTTTTCATACATAAACATGAACATTTCGATATCACCTACTTCAGTAGGAACTTTCTCATTCGAAATTGTAGGTGTTCCGGTAAAATTCACTTTAAATTTACCGTCAACCGAATGATATTTATCAGCTTCATTATTAATTGTCGAATTATCTTCTGCTTCGGTTATTTCGTCGGTTGTTGCCTCGGTTTCGGAAGTTTCATTGCACGAAACAAAAAGGAATGAGCCGAAAAATAAGATTGCGATTACAAAAAAGTTAATTTTTTTCATGTGTCTAAAAATTTATAATTAATTAATAAAATACGAATCGGATGCTTACACTTATTTACAATGCGTGTCTTTTCCTGCACATAGGAACACCGTAATCAATCTGCAAGAAATTAATATCTTCTTTTAATCACGCTCCTTTGTGTGAAAAAACGTTTTACATGGGTGTTTCATGTGTCTAAAAATTTATAATTAATTAATAAAATACGAATCGGATGCTTACACTTATTTACAATGCGTGTCTTTTCCTGCACATAGGAACACCGTAATCAATCTGCAAGAAATTAATATCTTCTTTTAATCACGCTCCTTTGTGTGAAAAAACTTTAGCTTCGCTGAGCCTTTCAGGGTTCTCATGGGTGTTTCTTTTGATTTTAATTTATAATTCAAACAAATTTAATTCTTTTTTTCAAATGTTCGTAATTTTTATGTATTTTTCGTTTAATTTTTACGATTATTAATCCCCATTTAAGTAAAATATTTCATATACATGATGAACATTAATAAATCATATTGGAATAAATTATATATCAATAATGCATTGGGTTGGGATATCGGTTACGCCAGTCCGCCGATTAAACAATATATTGACCAACTGATTGATAAGAATTTAAAAATATTAATACCGGGCGGAGGAAACGGATATGAAGCAGACTATATTTTGAAGAAAGGATTTAAAAATATCCGATATTTGGATTATTCGGAATCGGCTGTTTCAAGTTTTAAAAAAAAGTTTCCTGAATTTCCTGCAGAACAAATATTTTGTGAAGATTTTTTTGAACATCAAAACCACTATGATTTAATTATTGAATTAGCTTTTTTTACTTCAATTATACCTGAACAAAGAGGCTTATTAGCACAAAAGATTTTTGATTTATTAAATATCGGAGGGAAATATGTCGGCTTGTTTTTTAATCATGAATTCAAATTAAACGAACCGCCGTTCGGGGCAATAAAAGAAACTTATTTAGAATTATTAATTGACAAATTTTCAGTAAAAACATTTGGGACTTCTTATAATTCAATTAAACCCAGAGCAGGGAGAGAATTATTTTTTATTTTTCAAAAACTTGAAAACGGAAAGTATTTATGATTTTCTAAAAAACTGCTATATTTTCATATTTCTCTTTTAATTAACACATTATAACCTTCAAGAGGTTTAAAATCATATTTTTTATATAAATTAATTGCTTTAAAATTATCAAAATAAACTTCTAATTTTGCTTGATAATTAAGTATTTTAAACAGGCTCATACATTCTTGCATTAACAAATGTGCATAAGATTGTCCTTGGTATTCGGGATGAATACAAAAATGATGAAGGCAGGACCTTCTGAAATCGTGTGTAATCCATGCTGTTCCGATTATTTTATTTTGTAATTCTAAAATAATAAATTTCCCGCCGGCTTCAATAGTTTTTAAAATTACTTCATTTGTATCTCCGCGTTCTTTCCCGCCCATTTTTGTTAAATTCCATAAATTTTGAATTTCATCAAAATCTTCTGAATTATAAGACCTTATACTCGTTTTTTTATTCATTTTAAATTGTTCAAAATAATATAAATGTCCGATACTGCATATTGACATAATAATATATTTAAAATTCTAAGGTAAATTTTTTTGTCGAGAAAATGAATTTTACAAATAATAATTTATCTTTAAAAATTCATATTGATTAAATCAAAGATATAGAATATCATTAAAAATGAAAAAAAGAATTTCTCCTAATAAAAAAGAAATTTTAATACATCCCGGAACTATTTCCGGAATTGTTAGTGCTCCGCCATCTAAAAGTATGATGCAAAGAGCCATAGCATTGGGTTTATTAGCCAAAGGCAGAACTACAATTTATAATCCTTCATACGCAAACGACTCATTATCGGCTATAAACTTAGTATCATCAATCGGCGGGTCTGTCTTTTTTTCATCAGAAAAACTGGAAATTGAAAGAAACGATAATATTTTTGAAGCTCAAATTAATATCGGAGAATCGGGTTTAGGCGTACGAATGTATAGTTCGGTTTTAGCATATTTTAATAAAAATTATACGATTACAGGAACCGGAACACTTCTAAACAGACCGGTTGAAAGTATTAAAGATGCACTTTCTCAATTAAATATTAATGTTAAAACAAACAAGGGCTTATTACCTATCAGCATTTCCGGCGAAATGAAAGGCGGAACTATTGAAATTGACGGCTCTTTAAGTTCACAAGTTTTAACGGGTCTGCTGATAACTTTACCTTTATTAAAAGAAAATTCCGAATTGATTGTACATAATTTACAAAGTAAACCGTATATTGATTTAACAATTCAAATGATTAGTGTATTCGGAGGTTATATTGAGCATGATGATTATAAAATTTTTCGAGTTCGGGGAAATCAAAGCTATTTTTCGCAAAATTATACTCTTGAAGGAGATTGGAGCGGTGCATCCTATTTATTAATTGCCGGATTGATTGCAGGCGAGATTAATGTAAAAGGACTAAACAGTATGTCGAAACAAGCAGACATAAAAATTCTTGATGCTATAAAACAAGCCGAAGGATACATTGAAATCAGTACTAAATTTATTACGACTAAAAAAAGCAACTTAAAAGCCTTTGAATTTGATGCTTCCGATTGTCCGGACTTATTCCCGCCTTTAGTTGTGTTAGCCGCTTATGCAAATGGGAAATCGATTATAAAAGGTGTAAATCGTTTAAAACATAAAGAAAGTAACAGAGCCGAAGTATTAAAAAATGAATTCCGAAACATCGGTATTGAAATAGAAATAATTGATGATGAAATGCATATAGAAGGAGGAATAGTTAAAGGCGGAAGCATTCATTCCAATAACGACCACAGAATTGCAATGGCTGCAGGTATTGCTGCCTTAGGCTCTGAAAACCCGATAGAAATATTACAAGCTGACAGTATTAATAAGTCTTATTCTCGATTTTTCAGAGATTTAGCGAAACTCTACACATAAAAAAAAGACAACCAAATTGTGATTGCCTTTTCAAAATTAAAGTTTTCGGTTAAAGTTCAGTATAACAAATCTTAGGGTTTAGGTTAAGTAAGATTTGTTGTATATATGATGCATAATTTTTAAAATTCCATAATTCGAATTACGTTTGCAGATAAATTTAAAATAATTTTATGAATTTTTATAAAGATAAAGTGGTATGGATTACAGGAGCTTCATCAGGAGTGGGCGAAGCAATGGTATATGCATTTAATAAAGAAAAAGCAAAATTAATTATTTCTTCACATGAAGAAGAAGAATTATTACGGGTTAAAAATAATTGCATATTCGAACCGGAACATAT
The DNA here is from genome assembly GCA_020720665.1 of Acetofilamentum sp. Taxonomy (GTDB): domain Bacteria; phylum Bacteroidota; class Bacteroidia; order Bacteroidales; family JAADGE01; genus JAADGE01. The sequence goes on from DYOF01000036.1 coordinate 4,931, forward strand.
ATTTATTTTACCTTTCAATTTAACAGAACATGAAAAATTTCCGGATTTGGTAAAAACAGTTATCGAACGATTTCAAAAAGTAGATATTCTGTTTAATATCGGAGGGATAAGTCAACGCTCATCAGCTATTGATACAATTCCGGAAGTGGATAAAAAAATTATGAATATTAATTATTTCGGAACTGTTTTATTGACTAAAGCTTTATTACCCGAGATGATTAAAAATAAATACGGGCATATCGCTTCAATGAGCAGTTTAGCCGGAAAATTTGAAATTCCTTTACGTTCGGCTTATGCTGCTTCAAAACACGCCTTACACGGTTTTTTTGATACCCTGCGTGCCGAAATTTACAAAGACAATATTAAAATTACTTTATTTTGTCCTGCATACATTAAAACGAACATAGCAATAAACGCACTCACAAAAGACGGAACACCTCAAAACTATAATGATCCCGGTGTTTCAAAAGGTACGTCTCCCGATACGTTTGCAAAAATTGCATTACTATCAATACGCAAAGGCAAATATGAAGTAATCAGCGGAGGTAGAGAAATATTAGGGGTTTATATCAAACGCTTTTTTCCTAAACGTTTTGCTAAAATAATAAGAAACCGGTATGTCAGATAATCAAACCACCAAAGTTTTTGAATTAACAGCCAAAACATTTCACGGATTAGAAAAAACTTTGGCTTCTGAACTTAAAAAAATAGGAGCACATGATATAATTATTTTAAAACGTGCGGTTAGTTTTAAAGGAGATTTAGCTATAATTTACAAATCAAATTATTTATTGAGAACGGCAATAAATATTCTTCAAAAAATTGTGAAATTTAAAGCTGAAACACCGGAACAATTATATGAAGAAACAAAAAAAATTAAATGGGATAATTATATTAAACTCAACGAAACATTTGTTATTGACAATACGGTTTACTCAACAATTCATTCGCATTCACATTTTGCTTCGCTAAAAGTTAAAGATGCAATTGTTGATTATTTTAACGAAATGTATGAAAAACGTCCTTCTGTTGATACAAAAACTCCCGATAAACGGATACACTTACATATCAAAGAGGATATGTGCACAATATCAATAGATACATCAGGAGATGCCCTTTTTAAAAGAGGATACCGACAAGAAACCGATCTTGCACCTCTAAACGAAATTTTGGCAGCAGGAATGATTATGTTATCCGATTATAAAAACATCGACTATTTTTATGATCCGATGTGCGGTTCAGGTACAATTCTCATTGAAGCCGCTCGAATTTTTATGAATATACCTTCCGGATATTTACGAAAAAATTTCGGATTTCAAAAATTTCCCGATTACGATTATAAACTTTGGCACAGCATAAAACGAGAAGCTGAAAGAGAAATAAAAAAAGAAATTTCTATTAAAATTATCGGTACGGATATTAGTGAAAAAGCAATTGAAATTGCACAAAAAAATATTTCTAATGCCGGTTTACGTCATTTTATTAATATTCAAAAAAAAGATTTTATTAACAGCAGATTTGAAAACAAAAAAGGATTAATCATTACAAACCCGCCTTACGATATAAGAATAAAATCTGAAAATATTAATTTATTATATAAACAAATCGGAGATACTATAAAACATGGTTTTAAAGATTGGAATGTATATATTTTTTCAGGTAATACTGAGGCTGTTAAAAGTATCGGACTGAAACCGACATTAAAAACACAATTGTTTAACGGAAAAATTGAATGTAAATTTTTAAAATTTGAAATATATTAACTTATCAATCAATTTTATTTTAAAATAAATTTATATATTTGTTTCGAATTTAAGTTTTAAATAATTTACACGAACAGATGTCATTTGATTTACAGGAATGGTATAAAAAAAACTCAAAAGAAAAAATATTATATTCTTATTTGGGTGCTATTTCTGAACAAAAAATCAGTGATATTTTAGATAATGTAGAAGATATTTTAACAGAAAACGGTGAAAATGTTAAATTATTAAAAAGAGTTTACTATACTGCCGTTGAAACATTGCAAAATTTATTTCATCATTCAGAAGTTCCGAATTCAAAAATTGATGAAAATACAGCCTTTGAAAAAGTTGTTGCATTTATTCTTAATGAAAAACTTGATGAAAAATACCATATAATTACCGGAAATTTTATAAAAAAAACGAATCTCCGGATTTTAAAAGAACGAATAGACCAACTTAATTTTCTTTCGCAAGAAGAAATTAAAGTTTTATATAAATTAATTTTAAACAATGAAGAATTTTCAGAAAAAGGCGGAGGAGGCTTAGGAATGATTGATTTAGTTAAAAGAACAGGTAATAATCTAAATTATAATTTATATAATTTTGATAATGATTACATTTTTTTTAGCCTAAGAATTGCAATTTAAAATTATCATTATTAAATTTGTCCAATAAGAAACATAAAAATATTATGGAGTCTATAAAAATTGAAAGAACACGAAAAACCCCGAACGTAGTTTTTAATGCGGAAACAGGGAAAATACAAATTGAAGGGAAATCAATACCTGAAAATTCTATTGAATTTTATAAACCACTTGTTGACTGGTTAGAAGAATATGGTAAAACTCCTCAAAAGCAAACCGAAGTAAATATTAAATTAGAATATTTCAACACAAGTTCGTCAAAGTGTATATTAGATGTTTTTAAAAAACTTGAAACGATACACAAAACCGGCAACAGTGTTGTAATTAACTGGTATTATGAAGAAGATGATGAAGACATGTTAGAAGCCGGTGAAGATTATCAATCTATCTTAAAAATTCCTTTTAAGATGATTGAAATGGAAGAATAATACATCATAAGAATATTATTCTCATAGAGTTTTTTATAAAAGGAAAAATTTATAGTTTTTCCTTTTTTTATCCGAATACACTTTCACGCTCGGCATCTAAACGTAAAAAAATAAATAAAAACAACGAAAAAGATACTAATGAAGAACCGCCGTAACTTAAAAACGGTAAAGGAATGCCGATAACCGGAGCCAAACCTATAGTCATAGCAATATTTACAGAATAATGCAAAAATATTATAAGCGCCAACGAATATCCAAAAATTCGACTGAACTTAGATTTTTGTCTTTCAGCCAAATAAATAATCCTGAAAATTAGTGCCGTAAATAATAAAATTACAAAAGTTGTTCCTACAAAGCCCCATTCTTCACCTACCGTACAAAATATATAATCGGTATCTTGTTCGGGCACAAAATCATATTTCGTTTGAGTTCCTTTTAAAAAACCTTTCCCGTAAAATCCGCCCGAACCGATTGCAATTTTTGATTGGTGTGTTTGATACCCGACTCCGGAAATGTCTTTTTCAGGATAAAATAATATTGTAATTCGTTCTTGCTGATGGCTTTTTAATATGTTTTTATAAACATAAGCTGTAGAATATACAGAACTCATGTAAAATAATAACAAAACCGGTATGATTACAGCTTTAAAATGCATTTTTCTTAAATATTTAATAAATGCAAGCATACTCACAAATAAAACAGAAATAACAATCATAACAGATATGTTAATTTCTGCTCTAAAAAAAACAACAATTGCAGCTTGAACTGTAATTATAACGATTATCAATAAAAATGCGAAAATACTCTCTTTAAAATTTCCGGTATTATAACGATGTGTGACTAAAGCCGCAAGTGTTAAAATTGTGTAAATCAGATAAGTATCAAGAAAGAAAAAAGCTATAAACACTAAAATTTCAACAAAAAGAATAATCAGCCACCAAAACGACAGCCCTTCTCTGTATAACACAAAAATAAAAGCAATAAAAACCAATGCCGAACCTGCATCTCCTTGTAATAAAATCAGAAACATCGGTAAAAAAATCAAACCTGCAACAATTAAAAATTGATTCAAATTTTTAGCTAAACGAAAATTCTCTCTGCCTGCTGTTTTAGCTATTATTAAAGCTGTTGCCAATTTTGCAAATTCAGAGGGTTGAATTTTAAAGCTGCCTATAACGAACCATGACTTTGAACCTCCGGTTGTATCACCTATAAGCAATACCATAATCAAAAGAAAAATAATAAAAGCATAAAAAATTATTGAAAATGCAGGAAACAATTGGGCATTAAAAAATAAAATTGTAACTAATAATACTACTACTACAACTATCATTATCATTTGCTTACCGTATCTTGCAGAAAAGTCAAATGAATCACCGTCAAATGATGAAGAATAAATATTAAGCCATCCTATAAAAACTAAAATAAGATAAATCACAACTGTTATCCAATCAAAATTATTTACTATTTTAGAACTTTGTAACATCTTTTTATTTGTACGTTTGATTAATTAAATCGGTTTCAATAATTTGTTTTTCCACCCATGGTTTACTTGTAGTATCATTCAAATATTTTTCAATCATTAAGCCGGCTATCGGAGCTGCCCATGTTGAACCGAAACCTGCATTTTCAATATAAACCGAAATTGCAATTTTAGGGTTATTCTTTGGGGCAAACGCTACAAAAACAGAATGATCTGCTCCGTGAGGATTTTGAACCGTACCTGTTTTTCCGCAAATATCTATACCCGGTGTATAGGCAGAATAACCGGTTCCTTGTGAAACAACTTTTTCCATTGCCTCAATTACGGGCTTAAAATGTTCTTCAGATACTTTTGAGTATTTTTTCTCAATGAATTGTTTATTAATTTTATTATTTTGAATTTTCTTAATAACATGAGGTGTAATATAGTAACCTCGATTTGCAATAACAGCTGTCATATTAGCAATTTGCAGGGGTGTAAAACCCAACTCGCCTTGACCGATTGCAAGCGAAATAACCGTATTGTAATTCCAACGAGCTTTTCCGTAATATCGGTCAAAATAACTTGCGGGATATAAAATACCTTTTTTCTCATTGTCTAAATCTGAGTTCAAATGAACTCCTAAACCAAACGATTCCACATACATTTTCCAATCTTCGTATGCATCGGCATAATTGGTAAATTTCGGGTCTGAAATTATTCGTTTAAACACATGACAATAATAGGCATTACTTGAATGTTGAATTGCGTTTTGAAAATCAACAGAACCGCTGATATGATCTTTCACGATATGATTGCCGGCATCATATCCGTTTGTAACGAAAACGGTTTGGGTTGTGATAACTTCTTTCTGCAAGCCGATTAATCCGTTGATTAATTTAAAGGTGGAACCCGGCGGATACAATGAGGTTAAAGCCCTGTTAATTAGCGGCTTCCCTTTTGATTGCTCAATCATTTTATAATTCTCCGATAAATTTTTACCGATAAATAAATCAGGGCTGTATGTAGGTCCGGAAATAATTGCCAACAATTCGCCGGTTGAGGGTTCTATTGCAACTATACTTCCTATTTTACCGGTTAATAATTTTTCACCGTATGCCTGTAAATCGGCATCAATTGTTGTTGTTAAATCCAAACCTGCAAGGGCATTTTCATCATACTTTCCGTTTCTATAAGAACCTTGTTCCCTTCCTAACACATCAACAATCAGAATATTAACACCTTTTTTCCCTCTCAGTTGAGTTTCATATTTTCTTTCAATTCCGCTTTTTCCGATAAAATCGCCTATCTCATAATAGTTGTCATTTTTAAGTTCTTCCGGGTTAACTTCTGCAATATAACCCAATACATGCGAAGCTATTAATTGTTGATATTCTCTTATAGTTCTTTTTTCAAAATAAAACCCCGGAAATTTATATAATTGTTCTTCAATTAATGCAAATTCTTTATCATCAATTTGCTTTTTTATAGTTATCGGACGATAGGATTGCTTTTCCTCATTGATTGTTTTCTTAAACTCATCGATATTGGTTTTAAGCAACCGGCATAGAGCTGTTGTATCAAATTCTGATAAACTTTTCGGAACAACTTTTAAATCGAAATATACTTTATTACTTACTAAAATTTTATCGTTTCTGTCAAAAATTTTACCGCGTGTCGGATATTGTGTTACAAACCGAAGCGTGTTATTATCCGCCGATAATTTGTATTTTGTTTCAACTACCTGAATAAAAAATAATTTTGCAATAAAAATTATTGCTGTTATTGTAAATAATAGGCTTATTATAAGAAATTTTGATTTCAATGATTACGGAATACTAAAAATTGGCTCAAAAGGATTAATATAACGGTTAAAAGGCTTGTGAAAAATACTTTTTCCAATACAAAGAAAAAATCTTTAAATGAAAATTGAAGTACTAAAAAATAAATTAAATCATGAGCAAATGTTAATAAAAAGCTATATTTTAAAAACCAAGAAAATCCGTACCAAGCAATACCGGGAGAAGTTTCCGGAGCATAACCCTCTCGCCCGCTCAAGATTCTCAAAATTAAGGGACGTAAAAAGGCTGTAAATACACTCGCAGAAGCATGTACACCTCCGGTGTCGGTAAAAATATCAACAGATAATCCTAAGAAAAAGGCAAACAGTAACAAAGCCCAATCGCGTATTTCAAACGGAAGTATTAAAATAAATAAAATATAAAAAAAGGGGCTAATACCCGACTCTGACAATTGAATATTATTAAAAAGCAATACTTGTAATAAAATTATCAATACAAATATACCTATATATTTAAGAAGTGTGTTTAAGCTCAAAACGGTTTTTTTTAACGATTCAATTAAACATTCAAAGGTATAGATATTCTGTTTAATTACAATAATTTTTATGAGGCTGAACTTAAAAATAATATTATGTTATTAATTATCATATAATCAGCTAATTATATTGTTTGATAATATTATATAAGGTATCGCGTTCAGCGGGAATACGTTTTACATCTTTAATCAAACGTACTAAATCATTCGTGGTCATTTTCGGATTTTTATCTGCGGCACCCGCCATTGAATAAATCTTTGTCGAATCATCAATTGTTCCGTCCACATCATCAACACCGAAACTCAAAGAAATTTGAGTCAGATGCTTTCCGAGCATGGGCCAATAGGCTTTTAGATGAGGAAAATTGTCTAAGTATATTCGTGCTACCGCAAAATTTTTCAAATCTTCAATAACAGATACTTCGCCTATATATGATAAATTGTTATTTTCCTTTTTATATTTTAAAGGTATAAATGTGTTAAATCCTCCGGTTTTATCTTGCAGTTCTCTTAATTTTGATAAATGATGTACTCGGTGAAAATAACTTTCAATATGTCCGTACAACATGGTTGCATTTGAAGGAATACCGACTTTATGAGCAGTTTCATGAATATTAAGCCACATTTCGCTGCTTGCTTTTTCATCACAAATTTCTTTTCTTATTTCATCATGAAAAATTTCCGCACCGCCGCCCGGTATAGAATCTAATCCGTATGCTTTTAGAGCTTTTAAACCGTCTTCCAAATTCAAATGTGATTTTTTAATCATAAATTCTAATTCAACGGCTGTAAATGCTTTAATATGAATATCGGGCATTATTTTTTTTATTCCTTGCATTAATTTTCCGTAATAATGCAAATCTCTTTGCGGATGAACACCTCCTACGATGTGAACTTCGCTGACACCGGATGTTTTATAGCTTTCAACAATTTTCAAAATTTCATCAACAGAATATTCCCATGCACCTTCTTGATTTATTTTTCTTACATACGAACAAAATTTACAATTATAAATACAAATATTCGTAGGTTCAATATGAAAATTCTTATTAAAATAGGTTAAATCGCCGTGCTTTTTTTGTCTGACATAATCTGCGAGGATTCCTAAATATCCTGTTTCTCCGTTTTCAAACAAATATAAAGCATCTTCATCTGAAATTCGAGTTCCTGTATAAATTTTTTCTGTTATGTTCTTTAATTCCGAATCAAGTGTTGAATTATTTAATATAAGATTTATTCCGTTGTTCATGAGTTTTAAATTTGCAATTTGCTGATATTTTATGAGTTACATCATTTTTAATATTTATTTATTCTAAATAAACTTTATTGCAATAATAAACAAAAATACCCTCGATTGAGTAAATCGAGGGCATATTTATGATTTTTATCTGTCAGATTTGTAACAGATGAAAAAACTACGCTTTATGTTTTAACTCATCAGAAACGGTTAATTTTTTTCTGCCTTTTCTTCGTCTTGCCGATAAAACATTTCTGCCGGTTGCCGAAGCCATTCGTTCTCTGAAACCGTGTTTATTTTTTCTCTTTCTTTGTGAAGGTTGAAACGTTCTTTTCATCTTTTTATATGTTTATAGCCTATAAGGACATGTTTATTTAACTGATTTAAAATTCGGGTTGCAAAGGTATTAAATTTTTAGAATTGACAAAAATATTTAATAAAAAATTTTAATTAAATATTCTTTTCTATAATATTTTTAAGAATTTTTGCCTTTTCCGGAGATACAGGAATTTCAAATTGATTTTGACGACATTTTAAATAACATTTTCGTTTAAGTCGGTTTACTTTTTCAACATATTCAATATTTAATACAAACGAAAGATGTAATTTAATAAACATCTCATTATCAATATTTCTATATACTTCTCCGATACTTTTAGTTACTGTTATTCCGGTTTTATCGCATAACCAAATGTCTGTATATACTTGGTTCTTTTCAGTTTCCATAAACTATAATACTCCCAAAAATTAGGACAGTTACAAAAGATATAAATTTGTAACTAAAAACTAAAAAAGAAGAAAAATGAAAATAAATTCGGATTTTAACACAGTATCTGACAAGTGCAGAACGTAAAATTAAATAATATCTGTAAAGGACGCCATTTGAATTTGATGTTTTTCGAATTCGGTTTTAAAAGGAAAATTTAAAAGTGTATTACATTCCTTAATTCGTGCTTTAAATATTTTATAATTAATTCCGTTTGGAATCTCATCAGAATCAGGAATTTTACCTAAACCTAAATGTAAAACCAATTCTGATAATTTGTTTTCGGGTAAATATTTTAATATTTTTCCGAGTCTTTTTTTAGTTCCTTTTCTGAAATAGGTATCAATAAAATAATCAGGAAATTTTACGTCAGCAGATAAACAAATGCTTATGAGCCGTTTCATTCTTTGAAAATGTTTTATACTGCCGATTAATTCATAAAATTGAATGTTTTGAGCCAATTTAATTGCAGTGAAAATTCCCTGACGTTTCATTCTTGAAGATTTAAAGCCTTTGAGGTGTTCTTTGCTTATAGGGTAGGGTTGTCTGACGGGAATATTAAATTCTTTTGCTATACCGGTATATATCTGAAAGAAATCTTTAAATATTGTTAATATTCCGTTATGTGTTGAAAGATGATCAATTTTTAATTCTTGCGGAAAAGCTTTAATTTGGTTTTCGAGCTCCGTTTTTAATTCATTTAAACAGATTTTGTCATAGTCGAAATTTTGTATGTCCATAAATTCTTCACTATTGGTTTTTAAAAGAGAATTTACGGCAGTTTCGGTGATTGCCTTACCGGATGTTATGCTTAAATGAATTCCGATATTAACATTCGGAAAAAGTAGTTTTAACTGTCTGATTTGTTCAATACGGGTTTGAATTTCGATTTGTTTATTGCCTTTCCCGTGCGGGTTCATAAGAACTGAAATTGTATTTATTACTCCTTTTTGGAGAGCTGTTTCAATTCCTTTATTTATAAATTCAACGGGTCCGTAATCGTCCGCTGTAAAAATAAGGTGTTTCATAAATTTATTCTATTTCGTTGAGTGTTTTCAGAATTAAGTCTGTTGTCAGGTTTATTTCTTCTTCGGTTATCGTAAGAGGCGGGGCTATTCGAAAACGTTTTTTGTCAAATAAAAAATTGTCGGTTATGAACCCGTTAAGGAGTCCTTGTTTTATGAAATTATTAACTTGTTCATTATCATTTAATTCGCATGAGAGAAATAAACCTTTCCCTCTTATTGATTTAATTTTATCACATAATTTAAGCTTTTCCTTAAAAATTTCGGCTTTACGCTCACTTTCATTAACCAAATTATTTTTTATTATAAATTTAAGACCTGCAAGAGCAGCAGCAGCAGAAACCGGGTGACCTCCGAAGGTTGTGATGTGTCCTAAAACAGGATTGTTTGTAAATGCATTCAGCATTGTTTTATTCGCAATTAATGCTCCGATAGGCATTCCGGCACCCATGCTTTTAGCAATAGTAATAATATCCGGTATTATATCATAATGCTGAAATGCAAACAATTTTCCGGTTCTCGCAAAACCGGTTTGGATTTCATCAACTATTAATAAAGCTCCTGTTTCGTTACATTTATTTCTCAGTATTTTTAAATATTCCTTTTCAGCTGAAATAATACCACCTTCAGCTTGAATTACTTCAATAATAACCGCTGCTGTTTGATGTGTAATATCCTCTATTTGAGATAAATCGTTAAAGTTAATAAATTTAATTCCGGGCAATAAAGGTCTGAATGCTTGTGTAAACGATTCATTATTCATTAAACTTAATGCACCTTGGGTGCTGCCGTGATAGGCATTTTTAAATGCGATAAATTCATTTCTGCCGGTAAATCGTTTTGCAAGTTTCATAGCTCCTTCAACGGCTTCACTCCCGGAGTTAACGAAATAAATCGAATTTAACGAATTTGGCAGCAGGCTTAATAAAAATTCGGCATATTTAACTTGCGGACTTTGGATATACTCGCCGTAAACCGTTAAATGGGTATATTTTTGAGCTTGTTCTTTTATTGCTGTAATAACTTCATTGTTTTGATGCCCGATATTATTAACAGAAAAACCTGAAAGTAAATCGATATATGCTTTTTTGTTTTTATCGAATAAATATATTCCTTTTGAATATTCAATTTCAAGAGCAAGCGGTTCTTTTGAAGTTAATCCCAAATATTGAAAAAAGAGTTGTCTGTTGGTCATGTAATAATTTTATTTATCTGATTTCAAGAACTTATTGACAATTATATCAGATTTTAATGTTTTGTTTAAGCCAATGTGTTATAATTTTATCTTTTTCAGCATCTGAAAGTCTGTAATTTATTTCAGTTTGTCTGAGTTTAAATTTTAATGGTGCAATAATACTGCCGCAGATACTGAAATCTTTAAACTTTCTGTAAATCAGAACATCGGTATTTTCTATGCTTCGAAAACAACAGTTATATATCCGGTACGATAATTAATGATTGATTTAAAATTTGGAAAACACTCAGGTATTAAAAATTTGATTAGATGCTCAATTAATTTTTTATTCATATTGAATTAAATTTACTCAATTACATCATCTCGAATGAAAAAAAAAAGGAACACTCGGTGTTCCTTTCTGTAAGGAGTAGGATTTACTAGTTAACTTTTCTGCTTAAGTCAGTTCCTGCTTTAAATTTAACTACTTTTTTTGCAGGAATTTTAATTTCTTTACCTGTTTGCGGATTTCTGCCTACTCTTGCTTCTCTTTTAGAAACTCCGAAAGATCCGAAACCTACTAAAGCTACTCTGTCGCCTTTTTTAAGAGCTCCTTCTGTTGCATCAATAAATGCGTCTAAAGCTCTTCTTGAATCGGCTTTAGTTAATCCTGAACCTGCTGCAATAGCATCAATTAATTCTGCTTTGTTCATAATGAAAATAATTTTTTAGTTATTAGAAAATATTAATACGTATGCAAATATAGACTAATTCTGGAATATATCAAATTTTGAAGTAATTTTTTTAGAAAAATATTATGTAATAATCAGGTCGGAAATGAAGTGTTTATAATTAGTTAAGTGCAAATCATTGATTAGTAATAATATATAACATTTTCATTGTTATTCAACACATTATATAAATTATAATAAAAATTTATAAATTTTTGGAAATTTATAAATATAGTTTATATATTTGCAGCCGTTTTCGGAGAGATGGCAGAGTGGTCGAATGCGGTGGTCTTGAAAACCATTGTACCGCAAGGTACCGGGGGTTCGAATCCCTCTCTCTCCGCCAAAGAGATTTAAGAAGTTTTTCTTAAATCTCTTTTTTTTATTTTTTTTAGTCTTTCTTGATATAATCCGGTAAATAAAAAAAGAAACGGAGTAGAATTTACTGCGTTTCTTTTTAGCGTTGTGTTTAATATTTAGTCTGAAAACTCATCGGAATTAATAGAATTATTCAGAGCTTGGTTGTACATTTTCATAGCTTTGTAACTCATTCCCATGCTTGCAAAACCACCGTCATGATAAATATTTTGCATCGTAATTTTTTTGGTTAAATCCGAAAATAATGTAATGCAAAAATCTGCAAATTCATCAGCTGTTGCATTTCCGAGCGGAGACATTCGTTCTGAAAAATCCATTAATCCGTCAATTCCTTTCACTCCGCTTCCTGCCGTTGTTAAGGTAGGAGATTGAGAAATTGTATTAATACGTATTTTTTTATCTCTTCCGTATATGTATCCGAAACTTCTTGCAATAGATTCTAACATAGCTTTTGCATCTGCCATATCGTTGTAGCGGTATAATGTTTTTTGAGCCGCAACATATGACAACGCAACAACAGACCCCCATTCGTTTATAACATCTTTTTTCTTAGCTGTTTGTAATAATTTATGAAAAGAAATAGCCGAAATATCTAATGTTTTATTCAAATAATTATAATCAAGATCATCATAAGTTCTTCCTTTTCTGACATTTAAAGACATAGCTACTGAATGTAAAATAAAATCAATTTTTCCGCCGAAATGTGCAGTTGTTTTATCTAATAACATTTCTAAATCAGAAACACTGGTTGCATCTGCCGGAACCACAATTGAATTACACTTTTCAGCTAATTCGTTAATTTCACCGAATCGCATAGAAACCGGTGTATTGGTTAATACAAGTTCGGCTCCCTCTTCATAGGCTCTTTCAGCTACTTTCCATGCTAATGATTTATCATTTAATGCTCCGAAAATCAAGCCTTTCTTTCCTTTTAATAAATTATACATATATTTCTTTTTTAATAATTAATTGTGCAAATATATAAGAGAAATTAAAACGTAAGTGTTTTTTAACATGTTTTAAGATTTAAAGTTCTCAAAATATCATTTGATATTAATAAAAATTGCTTATTTTGTTGAAATTCTATTTCTTTTTATTAATTGAAAAATATTGTTATAAATTTAGCATTAATTGATTGAAGTTAAAGGCGATACAGGTTTTTTAAAATTGTTTTTTAATTGGTTTGCCGGTCGTTTTATGGTTATGTCTGATTTATTCGGAATCGGAAAAATAATTTTTCAAGAGTATTTAACCGGCTCTTTTTTTATAGGAATTTCAATTATTTTAGGAATTCTTATTTCATATATATATATCAAAATTAAAAATTAATAAAACTTAATCGTTAGACTTTTAAAATATAATAAACGATTATGTCCGGTGAAAAAAAAACAATCTTAATATCAGCTTTAGACTGGGGATTAGGCCACGCTGCCAGAGATATTCCGATAATTTATCAATTAAAATATTTAGGGTATAACATTATTTTAGCCGGGTCGGGTTCATCATTAGAGTTGTTAAAAAAAGAATTTCCGGAGTTAAAAGCATATTCTCTGCCTTCAGTTAAAATAAAATCTACCGGAAATTTTCTTCAATTTTTTTTTCAAATGCCTAAATTTTTAATAAACATTATTAAAGAAAAGAAATCTCTTGAAAAGTTATTAAAAAATGAAACTATTGATTTAATATTGTCCGATAACAGGTACGGAATATATTCGAAACAAATTCCGAGTATCATACTGTGTCATCAAATTTTTATTAAGTTACCAAAAGCTCTGAAATTCGCTGAAAATTTGTTATATCATTTTCATAACAAACTTATTAAAAAGTTTTCAACTTGTTTAATACCCGATTATAACGGATTCCTTAATTTATCGGGAGATTTATCTCATAAAAAAAAGCTTCCTGATTCATTTAAGTTTATAGGTCCTTTATCTCGATTCAATAGTGCCGAAAAAAAATCTGTTCGTAATGATATTTTAATAATCCTATCAGGAACCGAACCTCAAAAAACAATTTTATTTAAAATTTTGTTTAACCAAATAAAGAAAATGGATAAAAAAGTGATTTTTGTTACCGGCAATCCCGGTCGATATGAAAAAAAAGAGTTCGGGAATATTCAAATAATTAATCATCTGAAATCAAAGCAAATGAATGAAGCAATATCCGAATCAGAAATTATTATTTCGCGTGCCGGTTATTCAACAATTATGGATTTGTTTAAATTGAGAAAGAAAGCAATTTTAGTTCCGACACCGGGACAAACCGAACAATTATATCTTGCTGAATATTTATCTGATAAGAACTTATTTATTTTTGAAAACCAAAAAAACTTAAATATAGCTAATACAATAAATAAATTATATTTTTTAAATAGTAATTTTGATTCTTATCCCGATAAAACAGATGATACTCTTATCAAAACAATTAAATATTATCT
>DYOF01000037.1 GCA_020720665.1 Acetofilamentum sp.
GTGTTTCATTTTATTTTTTTTACAAAATTAATACTTTTTAAATTCTATATATCACTTTTTTAAAAATACCTAAAAATTGGTATTGTACAAAATTTTTAGGTTAACTACTTTTGCTGCGCAAACAAATTAAAGTAAAAGATGAATTTATCTGACCTTCAAAATAATGAAGAAGCTGTAATTGTTAAAGTTAAAGGCAGAGGTGCATTTAGAAAACGAATTATTGAAATGGGTTTTGTTAAAGGTCAAAAAGTTACGGTAATTAAAAATGCACCGTTAAAAGATCCTATTGAGTATAGTTTATTAGATTATCATATTTCTTTACGCCGAAGTGAAGCCGATTTAATTGAAGTTGTAAATAAAGCCGAAGCCGAACATATTCTTTCAGAAACCTTTAACGGATTGTCAGGTAATAACATATTAAAACGTTCGGCAAGAGAAAAGCAAAAAACGATTAATATTGCGTTAGTCGGAAACCCAAATTGCGGAAAAACTACTTTTTTTAATATAGCCACCGGCTCGGCAGAACATGTGGGTAATTACAGTGGTGTTACGGTTGATGCAAAGCGTGCTGTTAAAAAATATAAAGATTTTACATTAAATATTACCGATTTACCCGGAACCTATTCATTAACAGCATATTCACCCGAAGAACTTTATGTAAGAGTTCATATTTTTAATGAAGTTCCTGATATAGTTGTAAATGTAATTGATGCATCCAATCTTGAACGCAATTTATATTTAACAACTCGATTGATAGATATGGATATCAAAGTTGTTATTGCATTAAATATGTATGACGAATTAGTTAAACGAGGTGATGTTTTTGATTATCAATCCTTAGCAGCAATGATTGGGATACCTGTTGTTCCGACCGTTGCGTCTATAGGAAAAGGAATTAATCAGTTGTTTGATAAAATTATTGAAGTATATGAAGACAGAAATCCCTTAGTCAGACATATTCATATAAATTACGGTAAAGCTTTTGAAAAGGCAGTGTCTCAAATACAAGAAGAAGTTTATACCGATGAAAATATCGGACTTACCGGAAGGCTTGCCCCGAGGTTTATTGCTCTGAGTTTATTAGAAAAAGATAAGGAAACGATAAAACATGTAACAAACCTGCCAAAAGGAAAAAAAATTATTAACAAATCCGAAGAATTAATACAAAAAATTGAAAATCATTTAAAAGAAGATACAGAAACATTAATTACCGATGCTCGTTATGGTTTTATCAGAGGAGCATTGAAAGAAACCTATAAAAAGGGAACTGTTAAAATTGATGAAAAAACTTATAAAATAGATAAGGTTTTGACACATCGCTTTTATGGAATACCGATTTTTATTTTACTGATGTGGTTAATGTTTCAAGCAACCTTTTCTTTAGGTGAATATCCTATGAATTGGATTGAACAAGGCGTATCGTTTATTGCAGGCTTTATTGAACGTCTGATGCATGAAGGAATGTTGAAAGATTTAATTACAGACGGTATTATCGGAGGAGTAGGGGGTGTTATTGTATTTCTCCCGAATATTTTAATTCTGTTTTTCATTATTTCTTTAATGGAAGATACCGGTTATATGTCAAGAGCTGCTTTTATAACTGATAAGTTAATGCATAAAATCGGTTTGCACGGAAAATCGTTTATCCCCTTAGTTATGGGTTTTGGTTGTAATGTTCCGGCTGTTATGGCTACAAGAACTCTTGAAAACCGTAATGACAGGCTTTTAACTATGCTTATTAATCCGTTTATGTCATGCAGTGCACGTTTACCTGTATATTTAATTATTATAGGTGCCGTTTTTCCTGAAAATGCAGGTTCCGTGTTATTTCTGATTTATGCTTCAGGTATTTTAATTTCAATAATTGTGGCTAAGATACTTAAACGAGTTTTTTTTAGATATAAAGATGCCCCTTTTGTTATGGAATTACCTCCTTATCGTAAACCGATTCTGAAAATTTCAATTCGACACATGTGGAATAAAGGGTCTCAATACTTAAAAAAAATGGGCGGAGTAATTTTAATAGCTTCAATAATCATTTGGGCATTAGGTTATTTCCCGTTAAACCATAAATTAACTCAAACAATTGATTCTAAAATAGAAACTTTGTCAAATGTTGTTTCCGATGATAAAAAAGTTGATGAAATTGAAAAATTGCAACAAGAAAAGAAAATATTATTGCAAGAGAATTCATATATCGGGAAAATTGGTCATTTTATTGAACCGATAATTCGCCCTTTAGGTTTTGACTGGAAAATTGGTGTAAGCATTGTTACCGGAATAGCTGCAAAAGAAATTGTAGTCAGTACCATGGGGGTTTTATATGGTGCCGGTTTTGAAAAAGAAAATTCATCTGAGGCATTATCTCAGGCAATAAAAAATGAAACCTATTCATCAGGAAAAAATAAAGGTCAAAGGGTTTTTACACCTTTAGCTTCCATATCGTTTTTAATTTTTGTGTTAATCTATTTTCCGTGTATTGCTGTTATTGCAGCTGTTAAAAAAGAATCGGGAAGTTGGAAGTGGGCTGCTTTTTTAACGACTTATACAACTGTTTTGGCGTGGGTATTATCATTTTTAATTTTCCAAATCGGGAGTCTTTTTATTTCATAAACTTATGCAAGAAATTATCACATACATCATTCTGGTTTTAGTTTTTGGTTATACTCTTTTTGAATTTTACAGATTTATTTTTCCGGGTAAAAGAAAAAAACGAACAATGTGTTCGGGCAATTGCAGCCAATGTTCAATAAAAGCGGATTTACAGAATATCAAGCAATTCAAAATTCAGAAGATTTAATATTATTCTGTATATTTATACGGTTAAATTGATGATGGCAGCATAGTTTTTAGATTAAGTCTGAAATTATAAATCGGTTTGAAATGCTCCGTTTTTATACACGGTATAGTAGGTTTGATTTAATTGTTCACATTCGTTTTCCCATCGGTTAACTACAAACTTTTTGTTTGATGAATCAAAAATCATTAAATCAGTAATAAACAAGTCTGATATGGCTTCAATTTTTACGGGAACATTATCTGTAAGTATTATTATGTCGATAAACAATTTATTTTCTGACTTAAAATTTAATTGATTTTCGTTATTAATTATCAATAGTGTTTTATCATTTAATATCAAAAAATTATTTATTTTCTCAAAAATTCCGCATTTATAAGAAGTGTCAGATATTTCAATAGGAATATAATCTGTTTTATTCAAATTCATCCAATAATTAAGCGGTCCGTATTTAATTATTTCGTTTGTAATTTGAGAATGATTTGCTATCAAATAATTTTCGTCCCCGATAATGTTTATCGCCGAATTGTCTTTAATATTATAAATAACCAATTGCTGTTGCTTGATGTTTTGAACTTTATTAAATGTGCTGAAACCTATCCAAAAAAACAATAATAACAAGATATGAAAAATCGTTTTTTTTGTTTTAAAAGCTATAAAAAATCCGCTAAAAATAATTATGAATGCAGAAAAAAATAAATCAAGGAAGTTAAATGATATATTTTGAGAAGATGAAAAAGGTAAGTGTTCAATAAAATTAACAGAATAATTTAATGATTTTAGTGTAAAATTTAAAAAACCGGCAACAATTTCAGGTAAAACAGGTGCAAAAGAAAATAAAATAAGCACAAATGAAGCATATATAATTATGGCAGCAGCAGGTATTACAATAATATTTGTTAATATAAAATACCACGGAAATATATGGAAGTAAAACAATGAAAATGGTGCGGTTCCTATTTGAGCAGCAATTGAAACGGCTGTTAATGACCAAAAATAATACAAAAACTTATTTTTTACAATAATTAAATTTACAATAATCGGCTGAAAATAAACAATAGAAATAACAGCAGCATATGATAACTGAAAACCGACTTCTGTAATTAACATCGGATTGATAAGCAATAATATAAATGCTGATGCAGCTATGGAATTGTAAATATTTACTTTATTATTCATAGCCCTGCCGATAATAACAAAGCTAAACATTAAGGCAGCTCTTCTTACAGACGGGCTTAAACCCGAAATAAAAGCAAAAGCCCATAAAAGCGTAACTAAAATTATGGCTTTAATGATTTTTCCGTATGAAAATCTGTTTGTTTTCAATCGGTCTAAAAAACGGAAAAAGAAATTCAACAATACATAAATAATTCCGACATGTAAACCGGAAACAGCCAAAATATGCATTGCTCCCGAAGAAACATACGATTGTTTAACGGCTTCATCAATGTCATCTTTATTACCTATAGTTAATGCCTGTAATACAGCTGCTTCTTGATTTTTAATTTGATACGTTTTATAAATTGATTCTACAAAATTTCCGGCATTATAAGCGGTTTCAAAAATTAAATTTCCCTGTTTACTTTTTAGTTTTTCGAATTTTGAATTTTTTATATACGCCTGACCGATAAATCCCTTCCTGTACATAAATTGTTTGTAATTAAACTCATAAGGGTTTTTTAGCGAATTTATTTCATTAATTACAGTGTTGAAAATAATTTCATCTCCGTAGCTTAGTTGTTTAATTTGTTCTGATTTTTCAAAATAGATAATCAGATTGTTATTCAGCTTTATTATGGTATCATTCAACGAAATATACTCTAATCGAACGTATGTTTTATATGAATTGTCCTTTTCGGAAACCGGTTCTGTTATAACGCCGATGTATGTATGTTTTTCGTCAAAATATTTAAACGTTTCCGGTGTGTTGATTGATACCACTTTTGCACCTGAAATAAGAATTAACAGATGTAAAATAATCCCCGAAAAAAACCGATAATTATATTGTTTGTGTCCTTTAAAAGAAACTTCTGTGAGGATTAAAATCAGTATCAAAAAAATTACAGACGGCAAAAAAAATGAAAAATTTAACGGTAAAAACAATTGTATCGTAATACCGGCAATAAACGGAATTATAATCCTTACAAAAGGTAATTGTTTGAGCGAACTTATAAATCCGATATACATATTATTTTATGAAAAATTTATATAAAAATAGAATAAGTCTTATATTTGAGAAAAAAATTATGGCAAAAAAAACATTTTCCGAAGAAGCAAAAAATCTGTTCTCATCATGGAAATCAGAAATAGAAGTGAGAGACGCAGATATTATTGAACGAAAACGAAAACGAGATGAGGCTGATGCTCAATTTGATGAAGAATTAAAACAATTGTTTCATGAAGTAATTGTTGATGTTAATCAAAAGGCACAAAAAGCAATAGACATTACAATTCGTGAATTTAAAGCATTTTCTGAAGCTGTTAAAGAAGGAACAGCCGATATTTACAAAAAACTTGAAATAGAAAAACATCTTTCTCAATTAAGCGATTTCCTTAATAAAATTAAAAGTAAAGGTGCCGAATCATTTGTTAAAATGTCTGAAAAGATGAAAACTAAAATGGCTGAATATGATACCGAATTAATTTCTGAAAAACAAGAAGATAAAAACCTTGCAAATTCAGGCGAAGAAATAGAAACCTTAATTAAACTGGCAGAACAAGAATATACTCTTTCTAAAAAATAAAATTTATTATGAACTTTGACATATCAAAAACCAAAATAATTGCAACACTCGGTCCGGCTTCTTCCGATAAAGAAACTCTTCGAAAAATGTTTAATGCCGGAGTGGATGTTTGTCGAATTAATTTTTCGCACAGCAAGTATGAAGAAGCTGCAATCCTTATAAAAACCATAAGAGAACTAAATTCAGAATTAGGAGTTAATGTTGCTGTTATGGCTGATCTTCAAGGTCCTAAATTGAGAGTAGGAGAGATGAAAGACGGCAAAGTGTTTTTAGAAAGCGGTAATATATTAGAATTTGTTACAGATGAAAAAATTATCGGAACACATGAAAAAGTGTATATGAGTTATATAGAATTTCCGACAGATGTAGAAGCCGGTGATACTATTTTAATTGATGACGGGAAAATAAAATTGGAGGTAACCAAAACTAATCGAAAAAACTCAGTTAAAGCAAGAATTATTCACAGCGGTATTTTATCATCAAACAAAGGTGTTAATTTACCTAATACAAATGTTTCATTACCGAGTTTAACCGAGAAAGACCTTGCCGATGCAAATTTTGCTCTTGACCAAGATGTCGATTGGATTGCCTTATCATTTGTCAGAGCAGTCAGTGATGTCATTGAGTTAAAACAAATGATTAAACGAAAACGAAAAAATACCTATGTTGTTTCAAAGATAGAAAAACCGCAAGCTATTGAAAATATTGATGCAATTATTGCCGAAACAGATGCAATTATGGTTGCAAGAGGTGATTTGGGCGTAGAATTACCTTTTGATACCGTTCCCCTGTTGCAAAAAGAAATTGTAGAAAAATGTATTAATGCATCTACACCGGTTATTATTGCAACACAAATGATGGAAAGCATGATAAGCAATTTCAGACCCACCCGAGCTGAAGCGAATGATGTTGCTAATGCAGTTTTAGACGGTGTTGATACCGTTATGCTGAGCGGAGAAACTTCGGTAGGAAAATATCCGGTAGAAACGATTGAAAGTATGCATCAAATTATTCAATATACTGAAAATCACCGATATAGATATAACAGAGGAACCCCGCCTAAACCGGATTCCCCGCGTTTTTTAAGAGATAATGTATGTTTCAGTGCCTCAATTATGGCTGAACGAGTAGGAGCAAAAGCCATCATTACTTTTACTGAAAAAGGCAGCACGGCAGCAACAATATCGGGCTATAGACCAAAAGCCGATATTTATGCGTTTACTCGCCACAAAGAGTTAATGAGTGCTCTATCAATGCTGTGGGGCGTAAGAGCTGTTCATTTTAATGAAGTTGACAGTGTTGATGAAGCTATAGAACTTTCAATAAAAATCCTCAAAAATAAAGGTTTATTATTTCCCGGCGATTATGTGATTCACGTTGCAAGTACGCCGATGCGACTTTCTCATAAAACAAATATGTTGAAAGTAACAAAAGTGGAATAATCTATAAAAATAAGTAATCAAAATAAGGCTCGGGTTTAAAATCCGAGCCTTAATGCTATAATAAATCGCTGGCAAGTTCGGCTAAGTAACTTCGTTCGCCTTTTAATAAATTAATGTGTGCAAAAATATCCTGCCCTTTCATTCGGTCAGTTAAATAGCTTAATCCGTTTGATTTGCTGTCTAAATACGGTGAGTCAATTTGATCAATATCACCCGTAAAAACAATTTTAGTTCCTTCTCCGGCACGTGTAACAATTGTTTTAACTTCATGAGGCGTTAAATTTTGGGCTTCATCAATAATAAAAAAAACTTTTGATAAGCTCCTGCCTCGAATATATGCCAAAGGTGAAATAATAAGTTTTTCTTCTTTTAAAAGCTCATCAATTTTTGCATAATCCTTGCTTTGTTTTCCGAATTGTTGTTTAATTACCGTTAAATTGTCAAATAAAGGTTGCATATACGGACCGATTTTTTGTTTTTCGTCTCCGGGTAAAAAGCCCAAATCTTTATCGGATAAAGAAACAATCGGTCGAGCTAACATTATTTGTTCAAAGTCTCTTCTTTGTTGAAGTGCTGCTGCTAAGGCAAGTAAAGTTTTTCCGGTACCTGCTTTTCCGGTTATCGACATTAAACTGATTTTTTCGTCTAACAATGCTTCAATAGCAAATGTTTGTTCAGCATTTCGGGGCTTAATATTATATGCTGTTTTTTTGTTTACTTTAATTATGGTTTCTTCTACATGGTTATATTTTGCCAAAGCACTTGAACTAACTCCTTTCAAAATAAAGAAACTGTTAATTGAAGGTGTGTTCTCTAATTTAAAATCATCAACCGGTAAACCGTTTTCATCTTGAAACAGTCGTGCAATCAGCCTGTCATCAATGTTTTTGTACACATTTATTTCTTTCAGTATGTCATCAATGTTTTTAACCTTTCCTGTTTCATAATCTTCGGCTAGTAAACCTAATGATTTTGCTTTCATTCTTAAATTAATGTCTTTACTTACTAATACAACATTTTTATCAGGAAAGTTAAGGTGGTAATATTCAGCCACAGCCAATATTTTATGGTCGGCTTTGTGTACACTGAATGATATTTTCATTTTTTCAGAAAATTCTTTTCCTAATTCAATTTTAATTTTTCCCATACCTTTGCCTAAAGATAAACCTCCGTTAAATAATTTATCACCGGATAATTTATTTAATTCTCTCATAAACTCTCGGGCATGAAAGTTAATTTCTTCATTTCCTTTTTTGAAATTATCTAATTCTTCCAAAACCGTAATGGGTATAATAATATCATTATCTTCAAATTGCATGATACTGTTATAGTCGTGTAAAATAACATTGGTATCTAATACAAAAGTTTTAGCCATAGTTCTTATATTTTTATGAAATAAATTAAGTTAATCACCCAAATATAAATAATCTTTTGTGTGTTTCAAACAATTAATTGCTTTATTTTATTTTTGCAATGTAATTATTAATTTAATAAATGAACTATCAAGAAACATTAAAATTTTTATATAGTCAATTGCCTATGTATCAAAGGGAAGGTGCAACGGCATATAAAAAGGATTTAACAAACAGCATTAAATTATCTGAACACGACGGATATCCGCATAAAAAATTTAAAAGCATTCATATTGCAGGAACAAACGGTAAAGGGTCTGTTTCCCATATGTTGTCATCCGTACTGCAAGATTCGGGTTGTAAGGTCGGCTTATATACTTCTCCGCATTTAAAAGATTTTAGGGAGCGAATTAAAATAAACGGTAAAATGATTCCTGAAGAAGAAGTTATAAAATATGTCGAAAAAAATAAATTATTCTTTGAAGAATTAAAGCCGTCTTTTTTTGAAATGACGGTTGCATTAGCATTTCAGTATTTTGCAAAAGAGTCTGTTGAAATTGCGATAATTGAAACCGGCTTAGGCGGACGATTGGATTCTACAAATATTTTAACTCCTGTTCTTTCAATTATAACAAATATTAGTTTTGACCATACTCAATTGTTAGGTGATACACTTGAAAAAATTGCTTTTGAAAAAGCAGGAATTATTAAACCCGGCATTCCGGTTATAATAGGAGAATCTGATAAAACAACACAATCTGTTTTTATTAACAGGGCTAAAACACTAAGTTCTCCGATTTACTTTGCAGATAAGGAACTTCAAATTGATTATTCCTTAATAAGCACAGATTATAAACAAATATTTAATGTTGAAAGAAATCAAAAAGCTGAATACACGAATTTAATTTCAGATTTAACAGGCTTGTATCAAAAGAAGAATTTGATTACTTCACTTAAAGCAATTGATATTCTAAAATCAGAATTTTTAATAACGGATGAAAATATTTATTCGGGAATACTAAATGTAAAAAAAAATACAAATTTTGCAGGCAGATGGCATATATTGGGATTTAATCCGTTGATAGTTGCCGATACCGGACATAATATTGCCGGAATTAAAGAAATATTAATCCAATTAAACGCAACGGCATATAAACGCTTGCATTTTATATACGGAACGGTTAATGATAAAGATATTGATGAAATTCTAAATGTTTTACCTAAAGATGCCGAATATTATTTTACTCAAGCAAATATTCCCAGAGCACTTGATGCTGAAATATTATTCAAAAAAGCTAAGCAATTTAATTTATCGGGCAAAATGTATAAAGACACTCAATCTGCATATAAAGATGCCCTAAACAATTCAGAAATAAATGATTTAATTTTAATCGGAGGCAGTACTTTTATTGTTGCCGAACTGATGTAAAATATTATCAAAAAATTTTTTATTTCGGTCAAATAAATTATGTTTTTTAAACTTTAATTGTTATTATTGCCTTATGTCAGCAATTAGTCATATAAATAAGTTTTTAAGACAACATGCTATCAGCGTATTTATTTTTTTTGTTTCAATAAATTCAATAACGGCTCAAGAATACAAAACTAACACAAACAGCGTTTTAAAAATTGCCGAAGCCTATTTGAATTACTTTCCTGACAGTACAATTTATTTTTTAAATACAATTAATTATAAATCAATTAAAACAATTCCGGAGCAAGATTTAAACTTTTTAAAGTTGAAATCACAAGCATTCTATAATTTATCCGAAATTGATTCTGCTTATTCCTATGCAATATATTTAAAAGAACAAAGTCAAAAAAGTAAACTCGCTGATTATGAAATTGAATCCTATCGGCTAATTTCATTAATATACAGGTCGAAAGGGAATTATGAATTATCGCAAAAATATTGCCGAACAGGTATAGAAAAATGTGATTCATTAAATATAATTGACAAAAAAGCAGCATTATTAAATAATTTAGGTGTTTTATACGAAGAATCAGGAGATTTTGAAAACAGTTTGTCAAATCATTTAAAAAGTATAACCATATATCAAAATTTAAAAGATACTTTTGGTATGATGGCAGGTTACAATAATATCGGGTTATTATACAACAAGCTCAAAGACAATGATAAAGCCAAGGAATATTACTTTAAAGTTATCGGATTAGCAAATAAGATTAACAGTCCGATACATAAAGCAAGAGCCTATGCCAATTTAGGTTTAATATATGCTGAAAATAAGGAATTTAATAAAGCTTTTGACTATTTTAATATAGCATTAAATTTATTTAAACTTACCGAGTCTGAATATGAAATAGGATTAATCTACGAAAGTATAGCCGAAACCTATGTTTTAAGCGAAAATTATTTTAAAGCTGAATTTTATTATTTGGCATCAATACAAATATTATCAAACATAGGAACATTGTCTGACCAAGTTGAATTAAACTTAAATTTGGCGGAAGTCCTCATTTTAAATAAAAAAAGCCATGCTGCACTCAAATATCTTCAGAAAACCGATTCACTTTTAGTGTCAAAATCACAAAAAGATACCTACATACATTATTATGAAATTTACGGTTTGTATTTTGAAGCCGTTCAAAATTTTAAAAAAGCTCTCGAATATCAAAAACAATACGCAAATTTAAAAGAAAGCCTGTTTCATTCTGAACTCGATAATGAAATTGCAAAACAAAAAGTGAAATTTGATTATTATACTCAGCAAAAAGAACTAAAACGTTTACAAGCGGTTTCTGAACTGGATAGAGAAAACTCCGAAAAACAAAAACGAATTATCAGATTATACATTATCGGTGTAATAACAATTTTAATTATCGGTTTAATTTCATTTATTATTATCAGACGTGAATTTAATATTAACAAAATGACGACAAAATTATTAAAACAGAACAGAACTGTTTTGCTTGAAAAAAATTATGAAGTTACACGACAAAATGAAGAAATAAAATCACAATCCGAACAATTATATCTTATAAATGAAGATTTGTTGCAACTAAAAACAGCCGTTGATGAAACTGACCATGCCGTTACTATTTTAGATAAAGAAGGAAATTTTTTATGGGGGAACAAAGGGTTTGACAGATTATATGACATTAACTTTGAAGATTTTATAAAAAAATACCCTAATATTTTAGACGCAACAAAAAAATCTTCAAACTACGAGCAAATGTCTCGCGTTATAAATAAATGTATTACAGAAAAAACATCCGGAAGCTATGATTTTTCAACTGTAAACATGAAAGGCGAAAACATTTGGATTCAAACCGGAATAAAGGCTGTTACCGATATCAGCGGAAATATAATTTCATTAATTGTTATTGATACAGACATTTCTGAGAAAGTAAAAATAGGAAGAATTATGGAACAGAAAAATTATGAATTAGAAAAACAAAAAGAAGATATTGAATCAAGTTTACGATATGCACAAACAATTCAAAAGGCAATTCTTCCGGTACCTTTAAGTATGAGGAAAAACAATGATTTTTTTCTTATTTATATGCCAAAAGATATTGTTTCCGGCGATTTTTATTGGTTTTCGGCACAAGAAGACAGCCCATATACCTTTTTCGCCGTTGTAGATTGCACCGGACACGGTGTTCCCGGTGCATTTATGAGTATGATAGGAGCTCGATTACTTAATTATATCGTTAATGAGAAAAATTTTTCTGACCCGGCTCAAATACTTCATGAAATGCATGAATCCGTTAAAATTGCATTAAAACAAAATCTTTCCGGAAACCGAGACGGTATGGACATATCTCTTTGCCGAATTGAAAAAGATATTAAACATGAAAAGGAAGTTGTATTCAGCGGCGCTAAACAATCAATATATTATTTCAAACAAGAAGAAAAAATTCTTGAAAAAATAAAAGGTGATGTAAAGACAATCGGAGGGCATTATTATGAAAATATAAACTTTACAAATAAACAATTCTTTTTGAAAAAGAATGATGTTTTATATTTGTTCACAGACGGTTATATTGATCAAGATTCTCAAGAAGGAAAAAAAATAGGCAGCCCGGGTTTAAGTCAATTATTAAATAAAATAGGCGTATTACACTTAAAACAGCAAAAAGAAATTTTATTAAAATATTTTAAAGATCATAAAGGAAATATTAATCAGAGAGATGATATTACTTTTTTAGGCATTAAAATTGAATAAATTATAAAAATTAATTAATTTAGTAGTTTTAAATAAAAAACAAATAAAACACGCCCGATAAATACATCTATAACGGTTTCGGGCGTATGAATATAAAATATAGGAAAAATAAGTTTTATAAATAAGTATATGCATTCAATTTGCAGATTACTAATTAATTATAAATTTTTCGACAGATGAAACACCCATGATAAACAAGTTTAACATACAAGGACATGACTAAACAAATCATCTTGCATAATTGCGTAGAGTTTTCAGGTGTTCATATCTGTGGAGAAAAACAAGCATAATAAATAATATTAAACATTCAATTTGCAAATTATTAATTAATTATAGATTTTTAGACAGATGAAAAAACATTTAATTTTTAGCCTTATTATTTTTTGGGGTCTTAAAGCATACGAAATACAAGCCCAAGTTTGTTATAACTTGAATATGGCTTTAGCTGAGCCCGAAAAGGTTGACAGTTTAATTTTAAACAATACATTATTAAATGAATTATCAAAAGATATCGGAAAATTAGAAAACCTTAAGTATCTTGATATAAGTTTTAACAACCTAAAAACCTTACCTTCAAGTATTAATAAATTGACACAGTTAGAGGTTTTAATAGTCGAAGATAATCAAATAAAGGAATTGCCGGAAAGTTTAGGCAACTTAAAAAAACTTCGGGTACTAAATCTTCGAAATAATAAAATAATTATTCTGCCGAAAACTTTTATTGAACTAACTGAATTACAAGAACTGAATTTACAAAACAATAAAATAGAAGAATTACCCAAAGAATTACAAAAATTAGAAAAACTCTATTACTTAAATTTGTCGGAAAATAAGCTTTTAGATATACCGGTTCTTAATAAAATGTTAGGTTTGGAAGTCCTGTTAATAAACGACAATAAATTTATTGAATTTCCGAAGAATATATTAAAAAGCACCAATTTAAAACAACTTTCAATTTCGCATAATAAAATTATGTCAATTCCGGATAAAATAAGCGAAATGAAAAACTTAAGCGAATTAAACATAGAATATAATAAATTAGAAATTATTGAACCGGCTTTGTATGAAAAAACATTTATTCCCCGTTTAAATTTCGGATTTAATAAGATTAGAGTTATACCGAGAGGACTTTTAGAAAAAGATTCAATAAAATATATTGACCTCAGAGGAAACAAAATTCCTTCAGTCCAAATCAAAGAATTGATTGATTCATTAAAATATTGTGAAATAAATTTAAAGTTGAATACAGCAGAGCTTCAAGAAGCAATTGTATATACTTCAATGGAAGAAGCTCTGAAAAATCCGGAAGAAGTTTATATTCTGACGTTAATAAACACACCCGAAATACCCAAAGAAATAAAACAACTATCTAATTTGCAGTCTCTTAACTTAGAAGAAAATAATATTACCGACATTCCTTATTTTATCGGAGAACTGACAAATTTAGAGATTTTGAAATTAGCACGTAACAGTATTTCGGAAATTCCTGTTTCAATAAAAAAGCTGAAATACCTAAAAATGTTAGATTTAAGAGATAATCAAATCAATACAATTCCAAAAGAAATTGGTGAATTAGCTCAATTAGAATATGTTGATTTCAGAAAAAATAATTTAACTGAATTACCCGTTGAAATAGGAAACCTCATAAACCTTGAAGTCCTTAGCATTGAGGAAAATAGTATAACAAAATTACCGGAGGAAATTGGAAAGCTGAAAAAATTAGTTACTTTATATGCCGGCAAAAATAAGCTTGAATATTTGCCGTCAGGTATAGGAAATTTAAAAAATGTTACAGAAATTGATGTTAGTCAAAACATTAATTTAAGTAAAATTCCTCCGGAAATAAAAAATATGGAAAGTTTAATCAAATTTTCCGCCGGAAATAATAATATTGAATCTTTACCCGAAGAAATAGGATACCTGCCCAATTTATCAGACATCGATTTAAAGGGGAATTTTTTAACGAGTTTACCGGAAAGTATCGAAAAATTAGAATATTTAATAATTCTTGATTTAAGTTCAAATAAATTGGAGTCCTTACCGATAAGTATTACGAAAATTCCTGCATTGAATAAACTTTCCGTCAGTGATAATCAAATAACAAAATTACCGCCTGAAATTCAAAACATGGTTTTTGTCGAAGAATTTGATGCATACGGAAATCAGCTTACAGAAATACCGATAGAAATTTCAGGAATGGAATCTTTATCCGTTTTAAATTTATTTGCCAATCAACTTACAACACTGCCGCAAGAAATTTCAAATTGTAAAAACATTCGAATGATTGATTTAAAACTAAATCCGATAAAAGAGGATGATAAATATAAAATCAGGCGATTTGTTGAAGGTGCTGAGGTAAAATTTGATACAAATTAGTCTAAACTCAATCCGGACATTGATGATTGAGTTCGTATTTCACTATATTCTCTCGGGTCTAAATCAAGAAAAAAGAAATTAACCGGGTTAATCGGTTTAGATTTGAATTGTATTTCGTAATGCAAATGTGAAATTAAGGTTTTGCCCGTCATACCTACATTTCCTATTTTGTCTCCTCGTTTTACTTTCTTTCGGTCAAATACATACATGTCTTCTAAATGTGCATAAGTTGTTTTAAAACCGTTTCCGTGGTCAATAACAATTCGGTTTCCCAAGCCTCTTTTTGAACCGGATGTTTCAACAACACCGTCAGCTGTTGCAAATACAACAGTTCCTTCCGGAACCGCATAATCAATACCCGGATGAAAAATCAATGATTTATAAACTTGGTCAATACGTTGCCCAAAACCATACACCGGATATTTTAAATTTTTATTATATACCGGTTGAATTGCCGGAATACATATTAAATCAGCCGGTTCTATTTCTTGAACTAATTTTAAAATCGCCCCGTATTCCTTGTTTTGATATTCAATAATCGCATTTAAAAAATTTAGTCGTTTTTTATTTTCTTCAATAATATCAGTGAGTTTAATATCCTTAAACTTTGTGTACGGATTTTTTCGCTCAAAAATACTGTTATCAGGCTCGCTCTTCAATATAGCTTGAAATATTTTTTTATCTTTTTCAATTAATTCGTTCAAAAACTCGTCATTTTGTTTTTTTCGTTCCGTTAGTTCTTTATACTGCTCTTTTAATGTATTATATTCAATACTTGTTGATTCTAAATGTTTTGCTTCATAATAATAGGAATAGGCAATTAAAATAAGTATGAATATTAAAATACCGCCTGTAAAAATTGATATTGCAGAAATTAAGAAACGCTTAAGTTTAGTACTTGATTTTTCTTCAAAGTCTAAGGTTTTAGGATTATAATTAAATTTATTTTGTACCATTTCCGGTTTATTTTTTGCAAATTTATATAAAAACTTTTCTCATTGCTCGGATGTGAAAAAAAATCCAAAAATCAAATTAGATAATTCTAATATTTTTTTGTAAAATTGTGGCTCTTTTGAATTCCCAACTATGAGTAAATTTAAACAATTTTTAAAAATAATTATCAGTAAAGATTTTTTAATACAATACGGAATTGCCGCTGGTATTCTTATTGTATTATTCTCAATAGTTTTTTTATGGCTGAGAATTTCAACAAATCACGGCGAAGAATTTTCAATTCCTGATTTTACCGGATATACAGTTAAAGAAGCGCGGAAAATTGCCGATAAAAAAAATCTTCGTATTGAAGTTATTGATTCCGTATTCAACGGTCCCGGAAAACCCGGAACCGTGTTAGACCAAAATCCGCCGCCCGATTTTAAAGTAAAATCAAATAGAAAAATCTTTATCACAATAAAATCATTTTCCCAACGAATTATTAAAATGCCCGATTTTGTTCATGCAACATTAGTTCAAGCTAATGCCGACATTGAAACCTTCGGTTTAAGAATAGGAAAAATTTCATACGAGCCTTCAATATATGATAATGTTGTTTTAAAACAAAAATTTAAAAATGCCGTAATTAAGCCGGGTACAGATATACCGCAAGGCTCTGAAATTGAATTAGTTTTAGGAAAATCGGATGATTTGGGCACTACAATTACCCCCGATTTGTTTGGCTTAACATTAGAAGAAGCCGAATTAGAAGCCGCTTCCTTTATGCTGAACATCGGAACCGTTTTATATGACAAAACCGTTAAAACATATAATGATACCTTAAATGCAAAAGTAATTTCACAAAGACCGGAACCGAATGTCGTATTTTCACCCGGAGATGAAATAGACATCAGCCTGAGCTTAAAATCAGAAACAATAAAATAAAATAATTTTGAATATAATTCGTTTTCAATTAAATATTCAAAGTTTTTACAATTACTAAAATGAACATAAAGGGAATAATTATTTTTTCAGTCCTAATCAGTTTACAAACGATTATTCCGGCACAAGAGTATATCAATGCATTAGAAATAAATGCACAAGTTAAATTAAGTTCTGAATTTAACTCGGAAAAACAAAGCAAAGTTCTTAAAAAAGAAATTATTGAACTGCCTTTTTGGGATGATTTTTCAGATTCATTTATTTTCCCGAAAAATACTTTGTGGGCAGACAGTTTTGCATATATTAACTCTACATTAGCCCCTAACCCTATATCAATCGGAGTTGCAACACTTGATGCTTTAAATGAAAAAGGTGTGGTTTATGAACATGCTGATTATTTAACTCCGTTTACGGCTGATTTTTTGACAAGTCAACCGATAAATTTGAATTATCCGACTAATAATTCAATTTATTTTAGTTTTTATTATCGTCCGAGTGTTTTTGAAGACTATAATATTGACGGAGCAGAACCGGAACCGGGCGATTCGTTGATACTCGAATTTTATGCTCCCCAAGAAGATGTTTGGTATAAGATGTGGGCAATGAACGGAAACAACGATACGGAGTTTAAATATGTTATTTTGCCTATAAATGAAGAACATTTCTTGAAATCCGGTTTTAAATTTCGATTTAAGAATATTGCAAGTTTCGGTTCCGCAACCTATCCTTCTTTAGCAGGAAATTGTGATTTTTGGCATATTGACTATGTTTACTTAAATAAAAACCGAACAGTAAATGATAATATTTTTCATGATATTGCTTATACAAAACCTTTACATTCTTTAATAACAAATTATGAATCAATTCCTTGGTCGCACTATAAAACAATCGGTTCGCAAACGGTCAGAGATAAAATAAATATTTCTTACAAAAACAATGATAACGTCATGCGAATAATTGAGCGCATGGACTTTACATTAACCGATTTAAGCGGAACGGCAACAGTACAAGATTTTTTCGGAGGAACATTTTCTCTTACTCCGTTTTCAGAACAATCGATAGAACTTGCCGGACACAATTTTATCTTCCCTTATAATGATGATGAATTTTGTGATTTTGAATTAAAAGCCGATTTTATTACAAGCACATTCGATTCGTCTCAAAATAACAGTTTAAGATACACACAAAAGTTCAGAGATTACTATGCCTATGATGACGGTTCAGCCGAAGCCGGTTACGGAATATACGGAAACGGAACAAAATTTTCGTCCGTTGCTTATAAATTTTCTCCTGTAAAGGCTGATAAATTAAACGGAGCATATATCTATTTTACAAGAAGTTTTAAAGACGCTTCGCAAAAATATTTTTGGCTGAATGTTTGGAGTATCGGAAGCGACGGTAAACCGGATGTGCTTATCAACTCATTAGAGGGGCAATTACCTGAATACGCCGATGAATTGAATCAGTTTATTTGGTACGGTTTTGAACAACCGATTGATATTTCAACCGGGTTTTTTATCGGTTGGACACAAACAACCGAAGATAAATTAAATGTAGGATTTGATGTAAATTCGATAAATAATGAGCATTTATTTTATAATATTTCAGGTGATTGGGTACAATCTGAAATTGCCGGGTCTGTTATGATTCGGCCTGCTTTCGGTAATACTTATGTCGGTAAGGATGATGAATTTTACGATAAAACAATTAAAATTTATCCGAATCCGGTATATGACTTTTTAAACATCGAATTTAATTTTAATGTTAATGAAATTAAGGAATTAAAAATTTTTGATATTCACGGACGAACCATATATTCAGAAAATAATTACAATCAAAGCCCTATTCAAATCAGTCAATTAACAAACGGCATATATTTAATAAATTTAACCGATATAAACGGAAATACATACAGTTCACGGTTTATAAAAAAATAGCATTAGTTTAATTGACTGATTTTCAGTTAAATTAGTTAATTCTTTTTTGTCAATTAATAAGTTTAAATATTCGAAACATGCTTTATCAAAAACTAAAAGAATAAATTTGCAGATTATTAATTAATTACAAATT